>DASVUG010000313.1:0-2734 GCA_036387155.1 Pseudonocardia sp.
GTAGACGTCGACGCCGTAGCCGTGCCGCTCGGCCCAGCGCAGGTACATGCGCATCAGCATCTCGGCGAAGTCCGCGGCGTCCACGCCGCCGGCCTCGGAGCGGATCGTGACCAGCGCCTCGCGGGCGTCGTACTCGCCCGAGAGCAGCGTGCGGACCTCGAGGCCCTCGATGTCGTGGCGCAGCTTCACCCGCTCGGCGTCGGCGTCGGCCAGCGAGCCCGCGTCACCCTCCTCCTCGGCGAGCTCGTAGAGGACGGGCAGGTCGTCGAGCCGGCGGCGCAGCTCCTCGACGCGGCGCAGGTCGCCCTGGGCGTGCGACAGGCGGCTGTTGACCTTCTGGGCGGCGTCGGGGTCGTTCCACAGGTCCGGGCGGCCGGCCTGCTCGGACAGGTCCGCGATCTCGGCGCGCAGCGCGGGGACGTCCGTGACGGCCTCGATGCTCTCCAGGGTGGTGGCGAGGTCCTTGAGCTCGGCGGCGACGTCGGGGTGCACAGCGATCCAGGGTACCCGGGTGCGCGGCGGGGACCGGCCCCGCGCGGCGGGTCAGCGGCCGGTGAGCTGCCGGCGCAGCCGCGCCAGCGCGTCGTCGGGCAGCCCGTGGGCGCGCAGCCACCCGGCGGCACCGCCCCCGCCGTCACCGTCGCCGTGCTCCGCGTCCAGCCGGGCCAGCAGCGCCGCCATCACCTCGGCCCGCGGCAGGTGCGGGGTCAGGTCGTCGGGCATCTCGGTGCCCGCCGCCGTCGTCCACCGCCGCCACATCGCCTCGACCTGCTCGGCCGACAGCGCGTAATCGGCGACCACCGCCTCGCGCTCGACGCCGACCGCGTCGAGCACGAGCGCGACGAGCACGCCCGTGCGGTCCTTGCCCGCGGCGCAGTGCACCAGCGCGGCGCCCGGGTCGGCGTCGGTCACTGCGACCGCGGCCGCGTCCTCCCGCCCCGCGAGCAGAGCAACGGCGGCGACGACGTTGTCGGGGCGGTCGTCGAGGTAGCCGAGGTAGGCGCTCAGCAGGGGGTCGACGTCGGTCGTGCCGTCGGCCACCGGGAACGCGAGGCCGTCGTCGGGCAGGAACGTCAGCGCGACGGTCTCGACACCGGCGGCCGCGACCGCCGTCGGCCCGTCCCGGTCGACCTCCCGCGCCGTCCGCAGGTCGATCACCAGCCGCAGACCGAGGTCCTCGACCAGGCGCCGGACGTCGGACGGCGTGGCGGCGCGCAGGTTCGCGCTGCGCAGCAGCACCCCGGGCCGGGTGCTCCCGCCGTCGCGCAGCGGCAGGCCGCCGACGTCGCGGACGTTGTCCAGACCCTCGAAGTGGATCCAGCGCTGGGGTTCGGTCGCGACCGTCTCCCGCACCGGGTCCCGCCCCGCCCCGTCCTGCTCCCTGTCCTGCGTCGAGTCCTGCGCCGTGTCCGCCACGTCCGCACGGTAACGCGGGCGGCGGGTCGGGGCCGCCCGTGCGCGGGGTCGCGCCGCCACCTCGGCGGCTGCGGAGAGTGGTCGCGCCCGGTCGGCGGCGCGTCGCCCCGGCCCCGGCACCCGGAGGCCGCCGACCAGCACCGGAACCGCCGGGCGCGCCACCCGGCGGCGGACGGGCCGGTCACGGCATGCGCTTGGGCCGGTCGGACGCGCCGAACGGCCGTGCCGCTGCGCCGAAACACGTAACGCAGGCTTGTTCGGATGGCGGCCCGTTCCCTACAGTCCTGTACTGAGCGTCACGACCCGGGTGCGCGGCTGGACTCCCCACCGGCCATCGCTCCCCCGCTTCCAGCGCGCCCGGGTCGCTCCCCAGCGCTGGAAGGAGCACGTCCGTGGCTGATCACCGCTCCCCGAGTGGTCACCGTGCGCGTGCGGCGTCGCCCGCGTCCCCCGCCGTGGCGCTCCCCGCCGCGGCGCCCCGCGCCGGGGCGCACCGGGCCCCGCGCGGCGGGGTGCGCGCCCAGGTCGTCGCGACGGCGGCCGCGATCGGCGCGGTCGCGACGGGCACCCTCACGGCGCTGCTCCCCGGCGCCACGCCCGCCGACGCCGCCCCGGACCCGCAGGCCGACGCCGCGGCGGACGCGCAGGCCGCGGACTCCGTGCTCGCCGCGAGCGCGGGCGTGCTGCGCACCGGCATCCTGGGCGCGAGCGCCCAGCGGCCCGCCGGGTCGATGCTGCCGGTCGCCTACGCCGTCGACGACGACAGCGCGGTCGACGAGCGGCTCGCGTCGGTCGAGAAGGCCGGCCGCCTCGCCGCCCAGCTGGCCGAGCTGCACGCCCGGGAGGCGCGCACCGCGGGGCTGATCCGGCGCGGCGGGCTCGACGGCTGGATCGCCCAGGCGCTGCAGATCATGAACCTGCCCCAGGACCTGGCCCCGGGCGTCAAGCAGATCATCCTGGCCGAGTCGGGCGGCAACCCGCAGGCGATCAACCGGTGGGACAGCAACGCGCTGCGCGGGACGCCGTCGCGGGGGCTGATGCAGACGATCCCGTCGACGTTCCGCTCCTACGTGCACCCCGAGCTGGCCGACCGCCCCATCACCGACCCGGTCGCCAACATCACCGCGGGCGTCCGCTACATGGTCGACCGCTACGGCGAGGAGACCGTCCGGGCCGGCGGCCGCTCCACCGCCGCCGGCAGCTACCTGGGCTACTGAGCCGCCCCCGGGGCGTCCCCGCGCTCGGCGGCGTCGGCCCCGGGCGCTGAGGGATTGAGCGCTGAGGGACCGAGCGCGGACGGGTCGGGCGCGTCCGCCAC
>DASVUG010000314.1:0-4056 GCA_036387155.1 Pseudonocardia sp.
TCACGCCGACGACGGCGCGGGACTGGGCGGCCACGGTGCTCGCGGCCGCCGTCGCGCGCTGAGCACCGCCGCGGCGGTGCCGCGGGGTCAGCCGACCCGGCGGCGCCGGGCGACCTCGGCCAGGACGACGCCGGCGGCCACCGAGGCGTTCAGCGACTCCACGGGCCCGGCCATCGGGACCGACACCGTGACGTCGCAGGTCTGGCGGACCAGCCGGGACAGGCCCTTGCCCTCCGACCCGACCACCAGCACCAGCGGGTCCGCGGCCAGGTCGAAGTCGTCGAGCGACACCGAGCCCTCGGCGTCCAGGCCCGCGACCATCAGCCCTGCGGTGGCGTACTCGCGCAGCGTCCGCGTCAGGTTCACCGCGCGCGCCACCGGCAGGCGGGCGGCCGTGCCGGCCGAGGCCCGCCAGGCCACGGCCGTCATGCTCGCGGAGCGCCGCTGCGGCACGACGACGCCGTGCCCCCCGAAGGCGCTGACCGACCGGACCACGGCGCCCAGGTTGCGCGGGTCCGTCACCCCGTCCAGGGCGACGACCAGCGCCGGGTCGGCGGAGTCCGACGCGATCTCCAGCAGGTCGTCCGGGTGGGCGTAGGAGTAGGCCGGCACCTGCAGCGCGACGCCCTGGTGCAGCGCCCCGCCGGCGATCCGGTCGAGGTCGCCCCGGGGCACCTCCAGGATGGCGATGCCGGCGTCCGCGGCCAGGTGCACGGCCTCGGCGACGCGCTCGTCGGTGGTGCCGCCCAGCGCGACGTGCAGGGCCGTCGCCGGGACCCCCGCGCGCAGGCACTCCACGACCGGGTTGCGGCCGAGCACCGTCTCGGGCGCGTCGTCGTCCGCGCGCCGCCGCGCCGGGACCGGGCGGCCGCGCTCCCCGCCCTTGGCCGCGTGCTTGGCCGCCGCGTTGGCCCGCCGCTGGGCCGGGTGGCCCTTGCGCATCTCGGCGGGCGGCGTGGGCCCCTTGCCCTGCAGCGCACGCCGCCGCTGGCCGCCGGAGCCGACGACCATGCCCTTCTTCGTGCCGTCCTTGCGGATCGCCCCGCGGCGCTTCGAGTTGCCGGCCACTACGCGTCCTTCAATGTCCAGGTGGGACCGTCGGGTGAGTCCTCGACGGTGATGCCGGCGGTGGTGAGGCGGGCGCGGATGGCGTCCGCCGTGGCGAAGTCGCGGCTCGTGCGCGCGTCCTGCCGCTGGGCGAGCAGGTCGCCGACCAGCGCGGCGAGCGCCCCCGTGGCCGCGTCGTCGGCGTTGGCGGCGGCCCACCGCGGGTCGAGCGGGTCCAGCCCCAGCACGCCCGTCATCGCCCGGACGGCGCCCGCCAGCTCCCGCGCGGCGGTGCGGTCACCCGCGTCGAGCGCGGTGTTGCCGTCGCGGACCGCGCCGTGCACCACGGCCAGCGCGCCGGGCGTGCCCAGGTCGTCGTCCATCGCGTTCGCGAACGCCGCCGGCAGCGCGCCCGGCGCGGGCACCCCGACCCGCTCGCGGACCCGCTGCACGAACGACTCGATCCGCCGGTACGCCGCCACGGCCTCGTCCAGCGCCGCGTCGGAGTACTCGATCATCGAGCGGTAGTGCGGCACGACGAGGTAGTAGCGCAGCTCGGCCCCGCGCACCCGGCGCAGCAGCGCCTCGATCGAGAGCGTGTTGCCCAGCGACTTGCTCATCTTCTCCCCGCCCAGGGTGACCCAGGCGTTGTGCAGCCAGAACCGGGCGAACGGGTCGCCCGCGGCGTTGCTCTGGGCGCGCTCGTTCTCGTGGTGGGGGAAGACGAGGTCGACGCCGCCGCCGTGCACGTCGAACTCGGGCCCGAGGTAGAACGTCGACATCGCCGAGCACTCCAGGTGCCAGCCGGGCCGCCCGCGGCCCCAGGGCGTCGCCCACGACGGCTCGCCGGGCTTGGCGGCCTTCCACATGGTGAAGTCGCGCGGGTCGCGCTTGGCGCCCTCGTCGCCCTCGCCCTGCGCCACCTCGTCGAGCCGCTGGCCCGACAGCGCCCCGTAGTCCGGGAACGAGCGGACGTCGAAGTAGACGTCCCCGCCCGCCGCGTACGCGTGGCCGGACGCGATCAGCCGCTCCATCAGCTCGACCATCTGCGTGATGTGACCGGTGGCGCGCGGCTGGATCGACGGCGGCAGGCAGCCGAGGGCGGCGTAGGCCGCGTCGAAGGCGCGCTCGTGCGTGGCGGCCCACTCCCACCAGGGCCGCGCCGCGGCGGCGGCCTTGGTGAGGATCTTGTCGTCGATGTCGGTGACGTTGCGGACGAGCGCGACGTCCAGGCCGCCCCGGGTGAGCCAGCGGCGCAGCACGTCGTAGTTCAGGCCCGAGCGCACGTGCCCGATGTGCGGGACGCCCTGCACCGTCGCCCCGCAGACGTAGATCGACGCAGCCCCGGACCGCAGCGGGGCGAACGCCCGCTTGCTCCTCGTGGCGGTGTCGTGCAGCTGCAGGGTCACACGTCAAGGGTACGGATCCCGGCCGTGCCCGATCCCGGCGGTCGCACCCGGCCGGCGACAGGTGCAACTCGCCCGGCGCGACGCGCCACTCGCCGGGTCAAATGCGCAACTCGCCGGGTCGAATGCGCAACTCGCCGGGACGGCTGCGCAACTCGCGCCTCAGGCCGGAGCGGGCAGGAGCAGGGCGGTGGCGACGGCGGCCAGGCCCTCGCCGCGGCCGGTGAGGCCGAGCCCGTCCGTGGTGGTGGCGGAGACCGACACGGGGCCGCCGACCGCGTCGGACAGCTCCCGCTGCGCCTCGGCCCGGCGCGGCCCGATCCGCGGGGCGCCGCCGATGACCTGGACCGCGGCGTTCCCGACCGTCCAGCCGGCGGCGTCGAGCAGCCCGCGGACGTGGGCGAGCAGCGCGAGGCCGCCCGCGCCGGCCCACTCCGGGCGGCCCGTACCGAACACCGAGCCGACGTCGCCGAGGCCGGCCGCGGACAGCAGCGCGTCGCAGAGGGCGTGCGCGGCGACGTCGCCGTCGGAGTGCCCCGCGCAGCCGTCGACGCCCTCCCACCGCAGCCCCGCGACCCAGCAGGGCCGGCCGGGCTCGACGGGGTGCACGTCGGTGCCGATGCCGACCCTCATCGCGATCCGACCACCGCGCCGACGTCGCCCGCGAGCGCCTCGGCCCGCTCGCGGTCCCAGACCGAGCGGACGGGGAAGGCCAGCGGGTCCCCGGGCACCGTGACCACCGGGCCGCCACCCGCGGCGAGGACGGCCCGCCAGGCGTGCTCGGGCGGCGCGGCGAGGATGCACGCGAGGACGTCACCGGCGAGCGACGCCGGCGCGAGGCCCTGGGGGGTCTGCACCACGCGCAGGGCGGCGCGGTCCGGGCCGCCGGACACCAGCCCGTCGGCGTCCACGTGCTTCACGGTGTCGGCGAGGGGCAGGACGGGTACGGCGACGCCGTGACCCGGGACCGAGCGCGCGACGGCGGCGACGAGCGCCGGCGGCGTGAGCGGGCGGGCCGCGTCGTGCACGAGGACCGCCGACCCGGCGGCCCGCCGCAGCGCAGCGGCCGCGGCGGCCGGATCGGCGGAGACCGTCACGGGCAGCCCGTCGAGCGCCCGGCGCGCCCGCACGTGCAGCGCGTCCGGCACGAGCACGACGACCCGCTCGACGACCCCGGACCCGAGCACGCCCGCGACGGTGCGCAGCAGGACGGGAACGCCGTGCAGCGGGGCGAGGACGTCCGACTCGGCGGGGGCGACGACCACGGCCGCCGCGCCGCCGGACGCGTTCAGGACGCGGTGGCCAGGACCTCGTCGAGGAGGACCTCGGCCCGCTCCTCGTCGGTGCCCTCGGCGAGCGCGAGCTCGCTGACCAGGATCTGCCGCGCCTTGGCGAGCATGCGCTTCTCGCCGGCGGACAGCCCGCGGTCCTTCTCGCGGCGCCACAGGTCGCGCACGACCTCGGCGACCTTGTTCACGTCGCCGGAGGCGAGCTTCTCGAGGTTGGCCTTGTACCGGCGGGACCAGTTCGTGGGCTCCTCGGTGTGCGGGGCGCGGAGCACCTCGAACACCCTGTCCAGCCCGTCCTGGCCGACCACGTCGCG
>DASVUG010000315.1:0-4635 GCA_036387155.1 Pseudonocardia sp.
CACCCCGTTCATCACCGAGACGCTGTGGACGGCGCTGACGGGTCGCGAGTCGGTCGTGGTCGCGCCGTGGCCCGTGGACGTGGGGGCACCGGTGGACGCGGCGGCGGCCGGCCGGGTCGTCGACCTGCAGAAGCTGGTCACCGAGGTCCGGCGGTTCCGCACGGAGCAGGGCATCGCGGACAGCCGGCGCGTCGCGGCGCGCGTCGTGGGCCCGGACGTCGTCGGGTCCGGCGCCGACGGGTCGGACGCCGCCACCACGGCGCTGCGGTCACTGGCCCGCCTGGACGCGCCGGGCGAGGGCTTCGCGCCCACCGCGACGGTCGAGGTCGCGCTGGCGGGCGGGGTGGTGCACGTCGAGCTGGACACGTCCGGGGCGATCGACGTCGCGGCGGAGCGGGCCCGGCTGGGCCGCGACCTGGCCGCGGCGCGCAAGGAGCTGGACGCGGCGGAGAAGAAGCTGGGCAACCCCCGGTTCCTGGAGAAGGCGCCGGCCGCCGTGGTCGACGGCATCCGGGCCCGGCGGGAGGCCGCCGCCGCGGACATCGCCCGGGTCGAGGCGCGGCTGGCCGCCCTCCCCCCGGCCGCGGGGCGGTCGTGAACGGGGTCGTCGGGTCGCCCTCCACCGCGCGGGGTGGTCGGCGGTGACGGGCCCGCGCGACGAGCGGCCCGAGGACGAGGGCCCCGAGGGGTCCGGCGCCGTGCCGGACCCGGAGGGGGCGGCGCAGGACGCGGTGCTGCGGCACGTGCTCGACGCCGTCCGCGGCGGCGACAACCCGGACGTCGTGCCGGAGACGTCGTCGGTGGCCGGGTTCGCCGAGTTCCTGGCCGTCGAGGCCGTGCTGGACAAGCGCTGGCCCGAGACGGTGATCGCGCCGACGCTGGAGCGGATCGCGGACCTCGTCGGGCTGCTCGGCGACCCGCACCGCGGCTACCCCGTGGTGCACCTGACGGGCACGAACGGCAAGACCTCCACCGCGCGGATGGTGGACGCCCTGCTCAGCGAGATCGGCCTGCGCACGGGCCGCTACACCAGCCCGCACCTGCAGAGCGCCACCGAGCGGATCAACATCGACAACCGGCCGGTCACACCGGAGCGCTACGTCGAGGTCTACCGGGACGTCGCGCCGTTCGTCGACCTCGTCGACGCCCGCCACGACGTCCCCCTGAGCAAGTTCGAGGTGCTCACCGCCATGGGCTTCGCGGCCTTCGCCGACGCGCCGGTCGAGGCGGGCGTCGTCGAGGTCGGGCTCGGCGGGCGCTGGGACGCCACGAACGTCGCCGACGGCACCGTCGCGGTCATCACGCCGATCGGCGTGGACCACGCCGAGTACCTCGGGTCGGACGTGCTCGGCATCGCCCGGGAGAAGTCCGGGATCATCAAGCCCGGCGCCGTGGCCGTGCTCGCCGCGCAGGACAAGGCCGTCGCCGAGGTGCTGATCGAGCGGTGCGTCGAGGTCGGCGCGCAGGTCGCGCGCGAGGGCGCGGAGTTCGGCGTCCGGGAGCGCGAGCTCGCCGTCGGGGGCCAGCGGATCGCGCTGCAGGGCCTGTCCGGCCCGTACGACGACATCTTCCTGCCGCTGCACGGCGAGCACCAGGCCGCCAACGCCGCCCTCGCCCTGGCCGCCGCCGAGGCGCTGGTCGGCGCCGGGGCCCGGTCCCCGCTGGACCCGGACGCCGTCCGCGCCGCGTTCGCCGCCGTGACGTCGCCGGGCCGGCTGGAGCGGGTCGCCGCGGGCCGCGACGTCGCGACCGTCCTCGTCGACGCCGCGCACAACCCGCACGGCGCGCGGGCGCTGGCCGCGGCGCTCACGGCGGACTTCCGCTTCACCCGCCTGGTCGCCGTGGTCGCCGTGATGCGCGACAAGGACGTGCGCGGCATCCTCGCCGAGCTGGAGCCGGTGGTCGCCGAGGTGGTGGTCACGACGAACTCCTCGCCGCGGACGATGGACCCGGACGAGCTCGGCGCGCTGGCGGTGAGCGTCTTCGGCTCCGAGCGGGTGAGCGTCGAGCCCGTGCTCGGCCAGGCCGTCGAGCAGGCCCGGGAGCTCGCCGAGGAGGAGGGCACCACCGGCGCCGGGGTGGTCGTCACCGGCTCGGTGGTCACGGCGGGGGAGGCGCGGGCGCTGTTCGGGCTGGCGCCCGCATGAGCCGGGCCCCGGCTCGCGGCCGGGCCCGGAGCGGGGCACGGTGATGCGGTGAGCTCCGCCGAACCCACCCCCGGCGGGCCCGCCGTCCCGGCCGTGCCCGACCCGACGAAGGGGCTGCGGGGGGTCTACGCCGCGCTGCTGGTCCTCGAGGCGATCGTGGTCGGGCTGGCGCTGCTGGTGCTGCCCAAGTTCGGGGTGGGCGCAACCCCCCTCGGTGTCGCGCTGATCGGCGGCGTCGCCGTCGCCATGGTCGTGGCGTCGGGGCTGCAGCGGCGGCCCTGGGGGTTGGCGGTCGCGCTGGCCCTGCAGGCGGCGACGCTCGCCTGCGGGCTGCTCGTGCCGGCGCTGGCGCTCGTCGGCCTGATCTTCGGCGCGGTCTGGGCGGGGATCCTGCTCATGGCCCGCGACGTGCGGCGCCGGTACGCCCGCGGCGAGCTGCCCGCGCAGGTGGCCGCGCGCGAGGCGGCCCGGGAGCGGCCCCCGGAGTAGCGCGCCACCCGGTCGATAGGCTCACCGCCGTGACTGAACGCACCCGGGTCCTGGTGAAGCCCGACGGCGTCGGCCGGCGGCTGATCGGCGAGGTCCTGTCCCGGATCGAGCGCAAGGGGCTCGACCTCGTCGCGGTGGAGCTGCGCACCGTGGACCGCGAGCTGGCCGAGCAGCACTACGCCGAGCACGACGGCAAGCCGTTCTTCTCCTCGCTGCTGGAGTTCATCACCTCGGGCAAGGTGCTCGCGGCCGTCGTCGAGGGCCCGCGGGCGA
Organism: Pseudonocardia sp.; assembly: GCA_036387155.1. Lineage (GTDB taxonomy): Bacteria > Actinomycetota > Actinomycetes > Mycobacteriales > Pseudonocardiaceae > Pseudonocardia. Next base: position 2,910 of record DASVUG010000315.1, read on the forward strand.
TCACCGCGTTCCGCCAGCTCGCGGGCGGGACGGACCCGGTCGAGAAGGCCACGCCGGGCACGATCCGCGGCGACTTCGGCCTGGAGACGCAGTTCAACCTCGTGCACGGGTCGGACTCGCCGGAGTCGGCCGCCCGCGAGATCAAGCTCTGGTTCCCGCACCTGTAGCCCGACCCCCCGGAACCGGAGCGCGGACTGTCGGACCCCCGGGTTAGCGTGCCGGGTGTGGGGGACGCATCGAGCCCGTTTCAACCCTTCCGGTCGAGCGGTTCGGTCCGGTCGGGCGTGCATCCACGCGTCGAAACGGGCTCGCTTGTCCAGGCCCGGGGGCTGCGCAAGAGCTTCGGGGCGTTCGAGGCGGTGCGCGGCGTCGACGTCGACGTCGCGCCCGGCGAGGTGTTCGGCTTCCTCGGGCCGAACGGCGCGGGCAAGTCGTCCACCATGCGCATGATCGCCTGCGTGTCGCCGCGGTCGGGCGGCACGCTGCAGGTGCTGGGGATGGACCCGGACGTCGACGGCGCCCGGATCCGGGCCCGCATCGGCGTCGTCCCGCAGCTGGACAACCTCGACACCGAGCTGACGGTCCGGGAGAACCTCGAGATCTACGGCCGCTACTTCGGGATGTCGCGGGCGGCGGTCCGCGCGAAGGCCGCGGAGCTGGTGGAGTTCGCCCAGCTCACCGACCGGGCGGACACCCCGGTCGAGCCGCTGTCGGGCGGGATGAAGCGCCGGTTGACGATCGCCCGGTCGCTGGTCAACGACCCGGAGCTGCTGCTGCTCGACGAGCCCACCACGGGCCTCGACCCGCAGGCCCGGCACCTGCTGTGGGACCGGCTGTACCGGCTCAAGCGCGAGGGCGTCACGCAGATCATCACCACGCACTACATGGACGAGGCCGAGCAGCTGTGCGACCGGCTGGTGGTCATGGACGGCGGGGTGATCGTCGCGGAGGGCTCGCCGGCCGAGCTCATCGCCCGCTGGTCCACGCGTGAGGTGCTGGAGCTGCGGTTCCCGCCCGACGCGGTGCCGCCGGCGGACGCGGTGGCGCGGCTGGCCGACCGCGTCGAGACCCTGCCCGACCGGCTGCTGGCCTACACCGCGGACGGCGAGCGCCTGGCGGCCGAGCTGTCCCGCGACGGGCTGCGCCCGCTGTCGGCGCTGGTGCGGCGCTCGTCGCTGGAGGACGTCTTCCTCCGGTTGACCGGCCGGACGCTCGTGGACTGAAGGAACGCACCGATGACGACGCTCCCCGCCGCCCGGCGCGCCGCCGGGCGCAGCCCCACCCCGCTGCGCGGCACGCTGCTCGCGGTCGAGTGGAAGTGGATCTGGTACCGGCGCAACTGGCGGGCCACGGCCGTGTCGTCGATCCTGCAGCCGCTGCTGTTCCTGCTCGCCTTCGGGGTGGGGTTCGGGACGTTGGTCGACGGCACCGGCCGGGGCGCCCAGGCCACCGGCGGCGTGGACTACCTCGTGTGGCTCGCGCCGGCGCTGCTCGCGGTCTCGGCGGTGCAGACGGCGGTGTTCGACTCCACCTACCCGGTGCTGTCGGGCTTCAAGTGGCAGCGGGTCTACCACGCGATGACCGCAGGCCCGATCGCCCCGGCGCAGGTGGCGCTGGGGCACGTCGCCTGGGTCGCGGTGAAGACCACCGGCACCGGCGCGGTGTGCGTGCTGGTGGTCGTCGCCGTCGGCGGCGCGGCGGGTCCGGGGATCGTGCTGTCGCTGGT
>DASVUG010000316.1:0-11018 GCA_036387155.1 Pseudonocardia sp.
AGACCACGGACGTCATGACGATCCCGGCCCACGGGACGCCCGACTCGCTCATCTTCAGCGTGAAGGCGGGCGCCTCCTTGGACATGCCCAGGCTGCGCAGCACGCGCCCGGTGGAGTACAGGCCGGCGTTCAGGCTGGACAGGGCCGCGACGATCAGGACGATCTGGATCAGCGTGCTCATCCAGCCCAGGCCCATCCGCTCGAACACGGTGACGAACGGGCTGGTGCCGGACTTGAAGTCCTGCGTCGGCAGCATGCAGACCAGCAGCAGGATGGAGCCGCAGTAGAAGACGGCGATGCGGAAGATGACGGCGTTGACCGCCTTCGGCACCTCGGTCTTCGCGTCCTCCATCTCACCCGCCGCGACGCCCACCATCTCGATGGCGGCGTAGGCGAACACGACGCCGGACATCGCGAGGATCGGGCCGTACCAGTTGTAGTCGCCGCTGCTGGGCCAGAAGCCGCCCGGGTTGCTCCACAGGTTCGAGATCCCGGCCTGGTGGTCCCCGATGGAGAACTGGCCGGCCACCACGACGATGCCGACGACCAGGAAGATCACGATGGCGCCGACCTTGAGGATCGCCGCCCAGAACTCGAACTCGCCGAACGCCCGCGCGGACAGCAGGTTGATCACCAGGACGACGGCCAGGGCGATCAGCACCGTCGCCCACGTCGGCATCGTCGGGAACCAGTACTGCACGTAGAGCCCGACCGCGGACAGCTCGGCGATCCCGGTGAGCGCCCAGTTCAGCCAGTACATCCAGCCGGTGACGAACGCCCACTTCTCGCCGTAGAACTCGCGCATGTACGACACGAAGGCGCCGGAGGTGGCCCGGTGCAGCACCAGCTCGCCGAGGGCGCGCATGAGCAGGTAGGCGACGACGCCGACGAAGGCGTAGCTGAACAGCAGCGCGGGACCGTTGCTGTTCAGGCGGGACGCGGAGCCCAGGAAGAGCCCGGTCCCGATCGCGCCGCCGATGGCGATCATCTGCACGTGCCGGCGGCCGAGGGTCTGCTTGTAGCCGACCTGCTCGGCGTTGAGGGAGTTCGACCGGCCTGCGGCCTCGGCCTGTTCGGACTGCGTCATTGGCATCCACCTCAGCTGGTCGTCACTGCCGGGCGCGGCGTCGGGTCTTCGGTCGGACAAGGATGGACTTTGTAAGCCCGCCCGTCCACGGGGAGCCCGGACTTGCCGGATCTTCCGTCCGGTAATCCGGAGGGGGACCACTCGCAACCCGGTCGTGACGCAGTGTTCACGCGGTGCGTTCCGACGGGGCGTCCCGGCGGGCGGTCACGACGCCGCGGCGAGGGCCGCGACGAGCTCGTCGGCGCGCAGCGTCACCGGGTTGGCCCGCATGCTGCTGGCGGCCGCGGCCTTCTCGGCGACCTCGGCGTGCCGGGCCGGGTCGAGCCCGACGGCGCCCAGCGGCGGGACGTCCAGGGCGGCCACCGTCGCCCGCAGCCACTCCACCCCGTCCTCGACGGTCGCGTCGGCGCGGCCGGTCAGCAGGGCGGCCACCTCGGCGTAGCGGCGCAGCGCCGGGGAGTCCGGCTCCCGCGCGCGCAGGGCCGCCACGTTCGCCGCGACCACGGGGGCGAGCAGCGCCGCGCACACCGCGCCGTGCGGCGCCTCCACCGCGCCGCCGACGACCCCGGCCAGGCCGTGCACCGCCCCCAGCCCGGCGTTGGCCAGCGCGACGCCGCCGAAGAGGCTGCACACGGCCATGTCGGCGCGGGCGTCGCGGTCGTCGCCGTCGGTGTACGCGCGGCGCAACGAGCGGGCGGCGCGGCGCAGCCCGTCGGCGGCCAGCGCGTCGGTGGCCGGGTTCGCCCGCGTGCAGACGTAGGGCTCCAGGCACTGGGTCAGCGCGTCGAGCCCGCTGCTCGCGGTGACCGCCGGCGGGCAGCCGAGCGTCAGCAGGGGGTCGACGAGCGCGACGGCCGCCAGCATGTGCGGGCTGCGCAGGCTGGCCTTGCGCCCGTGCGCGGGCGAGCGCAGCACGGCGTTCGCGGTGGCCTCGGCGCCGGTGCCGGCCGTGGTGGGCACCGCGACGAACGGCACGGCCGGCCGTGTGATCGGCACCCCGCGGCCCACGATCTCCAGGTGGTCCAGCGGCTCGGTGCCGTTGCCGAGCAGCACGGCGAGGGTCTTGCCGAGGTCCAGCACGCTGCCCCCGCCGATCGCGACCACGGCGTCCGCCCCGGCCGCGCGGGCCCGCGCGACCGCCTGCTCCGCGGCGTCGACCGTCGGCTCGCGGGTCACCCGCACCACGGCCGCCGGGTCGGCCCCGCCGAGCAGGTCCCGGTGGCGGTCCGGGTCGCGGCCCGTGCACAGCAGCACCCGCCGCCCGAGGGTGGGCACCAGGTCCGCCAGCTCGGCCGCCCGCCCGGGCCCGACCACCACCCGCCGCGGCAGCGCCAGCTCGAAGCCGTCCATGGAGCGGGGATCCTAGGCCGCAGCCCCGTCCGCGAGGAACGACGACGGTGCTGACGGCCGTCGACACCCGCGTGCGGCGATCACGACCACCTCGATCGCCGCGCGCGGGTGCCGGCGGCGGTCCGAACGACCGCGAACACCCGCCGGTGGCGACCATCGCCGTCGGCACTGCCGTAGCGTCCACCGACACACCCCGACCGGAGGACGGCACCGTGACCGAACCCGCCGACCCCGCCCGCTGGGTCCGCGCCTGCGCGACGGGCGACGTCGCCGACGGCGAGGGGCTGCGGATCGCCACGGACCCGCCGGTCGCCGTCTTCCGCGACGGCGACGCGCTGTTCTGCGCCGACTCGACCTGCACCCACGACCGGTTCTCCCTCGCGGACGGGGCGGTCGAGGACTGCGCCGTCGAGTGCCCCGCGCACGCGGCCCGCTTCGACCTGCGCACGGGCGCGGGCACGCCGCCGGCGCGGGGGTCGGTCGCGGTGCACGCGGTGCGGGTCGACGGCGACGACGTGCTGGTGGCGCTGCCCGCGTCGTACACCGTGGACGACACGGGTCGGTGATCGATCCGACGGGGACGCCACCGCTGTCGCGACCGCGGTGACGTCGACCTCGCCGCGATCACGGCGCCGAGGTGGAAGGGTGGGGGGACCACACGACGTCGCGGCGGAGGGATCGATCGTGAGCGGACCCCCCGGCAAGGACCTGGGTCGCTCCCAGGGCACGGACTTCTACGGCACGGACGACCTGCTGACCGACGCCGACCGCGCCGTGCGCGACCGGGTGCGGGCGTTCGTCGACGACCTGGTCGTCCCCGCGGCGCCGGACTACTGGGAGCGCGCCGCGTTCCCCCACGACCTCGTCGCGCCCTACGCGGCGCTGCGGGTCGCGGGCGGGGCGGTCACCGGGTACGGCTGCCCCGGGCTCAGCCCGCTCGCCGAGGGGCTGGTGACCCTCGAGCTCGCCCGCGGCGACGGCAGCTTCAGCACCTTCCACGGCGTGCACAGCGGCCTGGCCATGACCACGATCGGCATGCTGGGCTCGGACGAGCAGAAGCAGCGCTGGCTGCCCGGGCTGGCCGCCTGCGACGCGCTCGGCGCCTTCGCGCTGACCGAGCCCGACCACGGCTCCGACGTCGTGCGCCTGGGCACCCGGGCCCACCGGGACGGCGACGCGTGGGTGCTCGACGGCGCCAAGCGCTGGATCGGCCTGGGCACCCTGGCCGACGTCGTGGTCGTCTGGGCGCGCGACGACGAGGGGAACGTCGGCGCCTTCGTCGTGGACCACCGCGAGCACCGCGCCCGCGGCGACCACGGGGTTCCCGGCTTCCTCGCCTCGGTGATCACCGGCAAGTCCAGCAACCGCGGGGTGTGGCAGGCCGACATCCGCCTCGACGGGGTGCGCGTCCCGCTCGACGCGCGGCTGGAGGGATCGCGGTCGTTCAAGGACACCAACGTCGTGCTGGCGAAGAGCCGCCAGACCGTCGCCTGGGAGGGGCTCGGGCACGCGATCGGGGCCTACGAGTGCGCGCTGGCCTACGCCCGCGGACGCGAGCAGTTCGGCCGGCCGATCGCGGCGTTCCAGCTCGTCCAGGACAAGCTCTCGCACATGCTGGCCGACATCACCGCCATGCAGCTGACCTGCTTCCGGCTGGCCCAGCTGCAGGAGCAGGACCGGGTGGGCCTCGAGCACGCCGCGCTGGCCAAGCTCTCGACCGCGGCCGCGGCCCGGCGGGTGTGCGCGACGGCCCGCGACGTCCTCGGCGGCAACGGCATCCTGCTGGACCACCACGTCGCGCGCCACCACGCCGACGTGGAGGCCGTCTACACCTACGAGGGCACCGACACCGTGCAGTCGCTCATCGTGGGCCGGGCGATCACCGGGCTCTCGGCGTTCGCGTAGGACACCCACCCCTGCGCGGTCCGGCGAGCGCCGCCACCGCGGCAGCGTTGCCCGTCGACATGGGGTTACTGTGAGCCGTTGACGCGCAGACGAAAGCCCTGTTCGGCGGGACCGTTCCGACCAGTCGTGCCCCCCGGTACCGCACCGACGGGCACGACCACGGGCTCGCAGCACCAGTCGACGAGGACGAGCCGGGAGGGCCCACCCCGATGACCGACGGCGTTCCCGCGGCGCTGGCCGCGGGCCTGGCCGGCGTCGGCCGCCTCGGCGTCGCCTTCTCCGGCGGGGTGGACTCGTCGGTGCTGCTGGCGGCGGCGGTGCGGGTGCTCGGGGCGGAGCGGGTCGTCGCCGTGCTCGGGGTCTCCCCCAGCCTCGCCGCGGACGAGCGGGCCGCCGCGCACGACGTGGCCCGGTTCGTCGGCGCGCCCGTCGTCGAGGTCGCGACCGCCGAGGGCGACCGGGCCGCCTACCGCGCCAACGGGCCCGACCGCTGCTACCACTGCAAGGACGAGCTGTTCACGCGGATCTCCGCCGAGGTCGTGGCCGCGCACCGGCTCGACGCCGTCGCCTACGGCGAGAACGCCGACGACGCCCGGCGGCCCGACCGGCCGGGTGCGCAGGCGGCGGTGGAGCACCGCGTCCTGCGGCCGTTGGCCGACGCGGGCCTGGACAAGGCCGCGGTGCGCCGCCTGGCCCGGGCCTGGGCGCTGCCGTGCGCGGACAAGCCCGCCGCCCCGTGCCTGGCCTCGCGCATCCCGCACCACGAGGAGGTGACGCCGGAGAAGCTGGCGCAGATCGACGCCGCCGAGGCGGCCCTGCGCCGGCTGGGGCTCCGGGACTTCCGGGTGCGCCACCACGGCGACATCGCGCGGCTCGAGCTGCCGCTGCCGGAGCTGGTCCGCGCCGCCGCGGACCCGCTGCGCGACCAGGTGCGCCGGGCGGTGCTGGCGGCGGGGTTCCGCCACGCCGTCGTCGACCTGGGCGGGCTCCAGTCGGGCGCGTTCACGCTGACGGTCCTGCAGAACGCCGCCCGTGGCTGAGCCCGCGGGGCGCACGGGCCTCGAGGGGCTCGCGGACCTCGACCTGGACCGCACCCGCCGCCGGGGCTACCCCGAGGCGGTGTACTGCGCCGGGAAGACACCCGAGCAGGTGGGCCGCATCGCGGCGGCGGTCGCCGGGCACCCCGAGGTCACCACCCTGTTCACCCGCGCCGATCCCGAGCACGCCGCCGCCGTCGCCGCGGCCCTGCCCGACGCCCACCACGACGCCGCGGCCCGGCTGCTGGCCTGGCCGCCGGACCCCCCGCCGCCGTCCGGCGGCCCCGTCGTGGTGCTCGCCGCGGGCACCTCGGACCTGCCGGTCGCCCGCGAGGCCCACCTCACCGCCCGCTACCTGGGCCGGTCCAGCGAGCTGGTCGTCGACGTCGGCGTCGCCGGCCTGCACCGCGTGCTCGGCCGGCTCGACCTGCTGCGCCGGGCCGACGCGATCGTCGTGGCGGCCGGCATGGACGGTGCCCTGCCGAGCGTGGTCGCGGGGCTGGTCCGGGCGCCGGTGATCGGGCTGCCGACCTCGGTCGGGTACGGGGCCGCCTTCGGCGGGATCGCCGCGCTGCTGACGATGCTGAACGCCTGCGCGCCCGGCGTCAGCGTCGTCAACATCGACAACGGCTACGGGGCCGGGCACCTCGCCGCGCAGATCGCCGCCCCCCGCGGGGACGGCGCCCCGGGCGGCGCGACCGGGGCCGACGGGGCCGGGCCGTGACCCACGCCTGGGTCGACGCCTCCGCGGGGGTGGCCGGTGACATGCTGCTCGGCGCCCTGCTCGACGCCGGCGCGGACCTCGACGCGGTGCGGGCCGCGGTCGCGGCCGTGGTGGCGGACGCGGTGACGATCTCGGTCGGGCCGGTCACCCGCGCGGGCCTGCGCGCCGCCCGCGCGCGGGTGGCGCCGGCGGCCGACGACCCGCCCCACCGCACCTGGCGGACGGTGCGCGCGATGCTCGCCGACGCGGACCTGCCGGCCCCCGTGCGCGACCGGGCCACCGCCGTCTTCGCGCGCCTCGCCGCGGCCGAGGGCCGCGTGCACGGCATCCCGGCCGACGACGTGGCGTTCCACGAGGTGGGCGCGCTCGACGCCATCGCCGACGTCGTCGGGGTGTGCGCGGCGCTGCACGACCTGGGCGTGGGGTCGCTCGGCGCGGGCGAGGTCGCGCTCGGGTCGGGCGAGGTCCGCGCGGCGCACGGCACGCTGCCGGTGCCCGCGCCGGCGGTTGTCGAGCTCGCCCGCGGCCGGCGGGTGCGCGCGGGCGGATCCGGCGAGCTCGCCACCCCGACGGGCATGGCCCTGCTGGCGACGCTGTCGCGCGACGAGGACCTGCCGCCGATGACGGTCGACCGCGTCGGGGTCGGCGCGGGCCACCGCGACACCCCCGGCCGGGCCAACGTGACGCGGGTCGTCCTCGGCGAGCCGGCGGCGACCACCCCGGAGCCGGAGGCGACCGGCCCGGCCGTACTGCTCGAGGCCAACGTCGACGACCTGGACCCGCGGCTGTGGCCGGGCGTCCTCGACGCGCTGCTGCGGGCGGGCGCCGACGACGCCTGGCTGGTGCCGATCGCGATGAAGAAGGGACGGCCGGCGCACGTGCTCACCGTGCTCGCCGACCCGCTGCGGGCCCCCGGGCTGCGGGAGCGCGTGCTCGCGCTCACCACCACGTTCGGCGTGCGGCACACCGCCGCCGCCAAGTACGCGCTGCCGCGGACGTGGGTCGAGGTCGACGTGGCCGGCGGGCCCGTCGCGGTCAAGGTCGCCCACCGCGACGGGGTGGTCCACCGCGTCACCCCCGAGTTCGACGCGGTGGCCGCCCGGGCGGCCGCCCTCGGCAGGCCCGCGCACGACGTCCTCGCCGAGGCGGTCGCCGCCGCCGCGGCCGCCGGCCTCGTCGTCGGCGCCCCCCTCCCGCCGGGTCCTGCACCCGCGGGGCCCCCGCCGGCTCCATCACCCGGACGGGCCCGCCGGGGGGCAGGATGAGCCGCGTGATCCCCACGCAGCCCTTCGGGCGCACCGGCCACGACAGCACGCGCGTCCTCTTCGGGGCGGCCGGGTTGTCGGAGGTGACGCAGGACGAGGCCGACCGGGCGCTGCAGCTGCTGGTCGAGCGCGGCGTCAACCACATCGACGTGGCCCGCTCCTACGGCGAGGCGGAGCTCCGGCTCGCGCCCTTCCTCGCCCGGCACCGCGACGGCTTCTTCCTGGCCACGAAGACGGGCGAGCGCACCGCCGAGGGCGCGTACCGGGAGGTCAACGAGTCGCTGGAGCGCCTGGGCACCGATCACGTCGACCTCCTCCAGTTCCACAACCTGGTCGACGAGATCGAGTGGCAGACGGTCTACGGCCGGGGCGGCGCGCTGGAGGGCGCGGTGCGCGCCCTCGACGAGGGCCTGGTCCGGGCGATCGGCGTCACCGGGCACGGCGTGGCGGTGGCCCGCCAGCACGTGCGCTCCCTGCAGGAGTACGACTTCGCCTCCGTCCTGCTGCCCTACAACTCGACGATGGTGCAGAACGAGCGGTACAGCGCCGACTTCGAGGAGCTCGCCGCCCTGTGCGCCGAGCGCGGCGTCGCCGTGCAGACGATCAAGGCGATCAGCCGGGCGAACTGGTCGCGCGACGCCGACCGCTTCGCCGCGACCTGGTACGAGCCCCTGCGCGACCCCGCCGCCATCGACACGGCCGTGGCCTGGGTGCTCGGCCGGCCGGGGGTCTTCCTCAACACCGTGGGCGACGTCGCCCTGCTGCCGCTCGTGCTCGACGCCGCCGAGCGGTTCACCGAGCGCCCGTCCGACGACGCCATGGCCCGGCTGGAGGCCGACTTCGCCGTGTCGCCGCTGTTCGTCTGAGGGGGTCGCCGCCGTGGCGACCGCGTCCCGACCCGGCGGGGGCGACCCCGAGCGGACGGTGCGGATCGGCGGCGCCGACGAGCAGCTCACGGCCGCGCAGGTCGAGGGGTTCGTCGCGCGGGCGCTGGCCGGTGCGGACGTCGACGGCCGCCGCGTCTGCCTCGTGGTGCCCGACGGCACCCGCACCTGCCCGCTCCCGCTGGTGCTGCGGGCGGCGCACGCGGCGCTGCACGGGCGGGCCCGCGCCGTCACCGTCGTGATCGCGCTCGGCACGCACCGGGCGATGACCGACGACGCCCTCGCCCGCCACCTCGGGTACGCCCCGGGCGACCGCGACGCCACCTTCCCCGGCTGGACGGTGCACAACCACGCCTTCCGGGACCCCGCCGCGTTCACCGCGCTGGGCACGATCACCGCGGCGCGGATGGCCGAGCTGACCGGCGGGCTGATGGCGACGGCCGTGGAGGTCCGCATCAACCGGCTCGTCGCCGAGGCGGACGTCGCGATCGTGGTCGGCCCGGTCTTCCCGCACGAGGTCGTGGGCTTCTCCGGCGGCAACAAGTACTTCTTCCCCGGGGTCAGCGGGCCGGAGCTGATCGACCTGTCGCACTGGGTCGGCGCGCTCGTCACCAGCGCCGAGATGATCGGCACGGGCGGCACGACGCCGGTCCGCGCGCTGATCGACGAGGCGGCGGCGATGATCCCGGCGCAGCGCCTGGCGCTGTGCCTGGTGGTGGCCTCGGGCACGGACACGCTGCACGCGGCGGCCTTCGGCGCGCCGGAGGACGCGTGGGCGGCGTGCGCCGCGGTGTCGGCCCGGACGCACGTCCGCTACCACGACGCCCCCGTCCGCCGCGTCCTGTCGGTCATGCCGCGGACCTACCCGGACATCTGGACCGCCGCCAAGGGCTTCTACAAGCTCGAACCGATCGTCGCCGACGGCGGCGAGGTGATCATCTACGCGCCGCACATCACCGAGGTGTCGGTGATGCACCCGCGGATCCTGGAGATCGGCTACCACAACCGCGACTACTTCCTCGGCCAGTGGGAGCGCTTCCGCCACCACCCGTGGGGCGACCTCGCGCACAGCACGCACCTGCGCGGCCAGGGCACGTGGGACCCGGTCCACGGGGAGCGCAACCGGGTCCGGGTGACGCTGGCGACCGGCATCCCGGAAGACGTCGTCCGCGCGGTCGGCCTCGAGTACCGGGACCCGGCGACGGTGGACGTCGCGGCGTTCGCGGCCGACCCGGACACCTTCGTCGAGCCGCACGCCGGCGAGGTGCTCCACCGCCTGCGGTCCGGCCCCGCGACCGGCCGCGGCGAGGCCGACGGCCGACGGCCGGCCCCGGCGGCGCCCGAGGGCTGAGGGTCGACCGGCGGGGCCCGTCAGCGCCGGGTCAGGAACTCCGCCACCACCTCGACCACCTCGGCGGTGCGCTCGAACAGCATCAGGTGCCCGCCGCCGGGGACGACGGCCAGCTCGCCGGCCGGCAGCAGCCGGCTCATGACGAGGCTGTTGGCCAGCGGCACCGCCCGGTCGTCGTCGCCGTTGAGCACCAGCGCCCGCTGCCCCAGCACGGGCAGCACCGGCAGGCTCGTCCAGCCGGCCAGCGCGAGGAGCTGGTAGAGGTACCCGACCGGCGACGGCGGGCGGCCGACGCGGGCCGCGGCGTGCTCGGGGGCGGGCCGTCCCGACCCGCCCAGGACGTCCGACGCCGACGCCAGCGCGCTCGTCGAGCTGTAGCGGCGCGGGGTGGCGAGCTCCCCCCACGCCTCGAGCACGCCCGGCACGCTGCCGAAGCCGTAGTTGGTGTTCGCGAGCACCAGCCGCCGGACCCGGCGCGGCTCCGCGAAGGTGGCGGCGGAGAACGCGTCGGCGGCGGCGACCTGCTGGGCGAGCAGCCCGCCCCACGACAGGCCCAGGACGTCGGCCCGGCCGACCCCGACGGCGTCGAGGACGCCGACCGCGATCGCCCCGTGCGCCCAGAGCGGGAGCGGTCGGGCCGGCGGGGGCGACTCCCCGGTGCCCGGCACGTCGTAGGCGATCGTCGCGACGCCGGTGCGGGCCGCGAGGTCGGACCGGAACGGCTCCCACATCTCGACGTTGCCGCCCAGGCCCGTGAGCAGCAGCAGCGGTGTCAGCGCCGGGTCGGCCCCCGGCCGGACGTCGACGCGGACCTCGTGGCCGAGGACGCGGAGGAGGACGGGAGCCGCCGCGTGATCCACGGCCGAAGCGTAGATCGCCGCGACGCGGCGGACCAGACGATCATGCCCGGGGCCGGCTGCCCCGACGGTCAGGCCCGTTCGTGGCGGCGGCGCACCAGCTCGTCCAGCGCGTCGTGGTCGAGGCTCATGCCCGGGAACGTCGCCAGGGTGGACATCGGCATCGTCCCGATGACCGACACCAGCTCCGGGTCCCGCGCCGGGTCGGGCGCGCCCGCCGCGACCGCCCCCGCGATCAGCTCGCGGCCGTGCGGGTCGGCCAGCCACTCCTGCAGGGTGGAGTCGGCGGTCAGCGGGGCGGCGACCGACGGGGCGTCGACGGTGACGGTCGCCACCAGCGGCAGGTCCCGGGAGTGGCGGCCGACCTCGACGGCGAACTCCCCCGCCTCGACGACCCAGCGGCCGAGCAGCTCCGACCAGTAGGAGAACGCCCGCTGGTCCAGGTCCACGGTGACCCGCCGGGACTCCCCCGCGTCGAGCACCACCTTGGCGACGCCCTTGAGCTCGCGCACGGGCCGCGCCTCCGAGGCGGCGACGTCGCGCACGTAGACCTGCACG
>DASVUG010000317.1:0-6224 GCA_036387155.1 Pseudonocardia sp.
CCCGCTCGGCGGCGGCGCGCTCGACGGGCACCAGCTCGACGACGCCCCGGTCGAGGTCGACCGGCCCGAGCCGCCACTGCTGCCCGCTGCCGGCCTCGCCCGCCTCGGACTGGAGCTTGCGGCTCGGGAACATCTCGCCCAGCACGCCCATGGCGGCCACGCTACGCGCCGGGACGCGCCCGTCGCAGCGTCAGGACGGCGATCTCCGGCGGCGCGAAGATCCGGAAGGGCGGGCCCCAGAAGCCCGTCCCGCGGCTGGTGTAGAGCTGGGTCCGCGGGCCGTGGCGGGACAGGCCGGCCAGCGTCGGCTGGTCCAGCCGGACGAGGTAGCCGAAGGGCCACAGCTGGCCGCCGTGGGTGTGCCCGGACAGCTGCAGGTCGACCCGGTCGACGGCGCCGAACACCTGCCGGGGCTGGTGGGCCAGCAGGACGACGGGGGCGCCTTCCGGCGCCCCGGCCAGCGCGGCGTCCAGGTCCGCGCCGTGTCCGGGGACGCCGGACGTGGCCGCGGTGCGGTCGTCGATCCCGGCGACCACGAGCTCGTCCGTGCCCCGGCGCACCACGACGTGCCGGTTCCGCAGCACCGTCCAGCCCAGCGACTCCATGTAGCCGGTCCACTCGGCGGCCCCGGAGTAGTACTCGTGGTTGCCGGTGATGAACAGCCGCGCGTCCCGCGCGGTCGCCGCGCCGAAGGGCTCGACCTGGTGGCGCCGGTCGGCGAGGCTGCCGTCGACGAGGTCGCCGGTGTGCACCAGCACGTCCGCGCGCAGCCCGTCGAGCTGCTCCACGATCCGCGTCGTCCACCGGCGGGACAGGAACGGCCCCAGGTGGGTGTCGGTGACCTGCACGACGCGCAGCCCGTCCAGCGCGGGCCCGAGGCCCTCGACGTGGACCGCGCGCTCCCGCACGGGCACCGGACCGAGCGCCCGGTACGCCCCCCAGGCCAGGAGGGCGGCCGTCCACCCGAGGACGGCGAGCGCCGTGGCCCGCGCCCAGAGCGGGTCGGGCACCCCGGTGACGGCCAGGACCAGCCGCAGCAGCTCACCGGCGAGGGTCCACACGAACAGCTGCCAGACCACCCCGAGCCAGACCGGGCCGGCGGCGGCCAGGGCGCCCGTGCCGCGGCGGCGCCCCGACACGAGCAGGACCGGCAGGCCGACCGCCAGGACGGCGGCGACGGCGCCGGCGGCGACGGTCGCCCCGGCCGGCCAGGAGGGGGTGAGGACCAGCCGCCACCACGGCACGGCGTGCAGGATCCCCGAGATCAGGAACGGCACGACCAGCCAGCGCGCCCGCCGCCGGCTGCGGGCCCGCCCGGCCGGTTCCGCGCGCGTCCGCGCCACGTCAGGCCGGGGCCAGCGGGAGCAGCCGCGGCGCCCGCGACGGGGCGTCCGGGGCCGGCTCCAGCCGGGCCACCGGCTCGCGGTAGGTCGTGCTGCGCTGGCGCACCGGCCGGCCCGCGGACCGGGCGATGGCCGTCAGCTCCGCGACCGTGCGCGCCGACCCGTTCTCCGAGCCCGCCATCCGGCTGATGGTCTCCTCCATGAGGGTGCCGCCCATGTCGTCCGCACCGCCGCGCAGGATGTCCGCCGCCAGGCGGTCGCCGAGCTTGACCCACGAGACCTGGACGTGGTCGATCCGCCCGTGCAGCGCCAACCTCGCGAAGGCGTGCACCGCGCGGTTGTCGCGCTCCGTCGGGCCGGGCCGGGCCAGGCCGGCCAGGTAGATCGGGGCGTTGTGGTGCACGAACGGCAGGGGCACGAACTCGGTGAGCCCGGCCGCGCCGTGCTCCCGGGCCGCGTCCTGCACCCCGGCGAGGGTGCGCAGGTGGCCGAGCCAGTGGCGGGGCTCGTCGACGTGGCCGTACATCATCGTGGAGCTGGACGCGATGCCCAGCCGGTGCGCCGTCGTCACGACCTCGACCCACTGCGCGGCCGGCAGCTTGCCCTTGGTGAGCACCCAGCGGACCTCGTCGTCCAGGATCTCCGCGGCCGTGCCCGGGATCGAGCCGAGCCCGGCGTCGCGCAGCTCGGCGAGCCACTCCGCGATCGGCACGCCCGCCTTGGCCGCCGCCGACACGATCTCCATCGGCGAGAAGGCGTGGACGTGCATGCCCGGCACCGCGGCCCGGACGGCGCGCACGAGGTCGGCGTAGAAGGAGACGGGCAGCTGCGGGTCGATCCCGCCCTGCATGCACACCTCCGTGGCGCCCGCCTCCGCGGCCTCGACCGCGCGGGCGGCGACCTCGTCCAGCGAGAGCCGGAAGGCGTCCGCGTCGCGCTCCCGCTGCGCGAAGGCGCAGAACCGGCAGCCGACGTAGCAGACGTTGGAGAAGTTGATGTTCCGGTTGACGACGTAGGTCACGACGTCCCCGACGACGTCGCGGCGCAGGGCGTCCGCGGCCCGCGCGAGCTCCTCCAGGGCCGGGCCCTCGGCGAGCACCAGGGCCATCGCGGCGTCGGTGTGCGCGGGGTCGAGCAGCGCCGCGGGCTCGGTGGTGGCGAGGTCCAGCCCGGCGCGGACGTCGGCGTCCAGCCGCTGTGCCGATCTCGTTGGGGCAACGCCCCGCCGGGTGGCCGCGAGCTGCTCGCCCACGGCGTCCCAGTCCCCGTACACCGAGGCGAAGTCCCCGCGCCGGTCGTCCGTGCGGCCGGTGGTGTCGATCGACGCGTGCAGGTCCGTGCGGCCCGACGAGGCGAACCCCCCGTCCGGCTCCTGCCACGGCCGCCCGACCGGCCGGGCGCCCTCCCGGGCCAGTCCCGTGTCCGCGTCGGCCAGCGCCGCGACGTGGCCGTGCAGCCGCGCGTCGATCCACGGCGAACCGGCCAGCACGTAGCGCGGGTAGACCGTGAGCCGCTCGCGCAGGGTGAACCCGGCCGCGGCGGAGCGGGCCGCCAGCTCGTCGATCGCGGGCCAGGGCCGCTCGGGGTTGACGTGGTCCGCCGTCACCGGGGAGACGCCGCCCCAGTCGTCGATGCCCGCCCGGAGCATGAGGGCGAACTCGTCGCCGACCAGGTTCGGCGGGGCCTGCAGCCGCATCCGCGGGCCGAGCACCAGGCGGGCGACGGCGATGGTGGCGGCGAGGTCGTCCAGGTCGGCGTCCGGGTCGTTCGCCATCGCGGTGTCCGGCTTGGCCCGGAAGTTCTGGACGATCGTCTCCTGGACGTGCCCGTGCGCGCGGGCCGCGGCGCGGATCGCGAAGAGCGACTCGGCCCGCTCCGCGCGCGTCTCCCCGATCCCGATCAGGATGCCGGTGGTGAACGGGACGCCGACCCGCCCCGCGTCCGTCAGCGTCCGCAGCCGGACCGCCGGCTCCTTGTCCGGGCTG
Source organism: Pseudonocardia sp. (assembly GCA_036387155.1). Lineage (GTDB taxonomy): Bacteria > Actinomycetota > Actinomycetes > Mycobacteriales > Pseudonocardiaceae > Pseudonocardia. Next base: position 3,329 of record DASVUG010000317.1, read on the forward strand.
CCGTAGTGCGGCATGCCCTTCTGCGACCACAGCCGCTCCGCGGTGGCCTCCAGCATCATCCCCATCGACGGCGCGACGGGCTTGAGCCGCGTGAGCTCCTCCCAGCTCATGACGCCGGGGTTGAGGTGCGGGAGCAGGCCCGTCTCCTCCAGCACCGCGATCGCGCACGCCCGCACGTACTCCAGCGTGGAGTGGTAGCCGCGCGCCTCGAGCCACTCCCGGGCGGCGGGCCAGCGCTCCTCGGGCCGGTCCCCCAGCGTGAACAGGGCCTCCTTGCACCCGGCCGCCGCCCCGGCCCGGGCGATCGCCAGCACCTCGTCGCGCTCGAGGAAGGCCGCGGGGAGGCGGTGCGGGACGGTGGCGAACGTGCCGTAGTGGCAGCGGTCCCGGCAGAGCCGGGTGAGCGGCACGAAGACCTTGCGGGAGTGGGTGACGACGCCCGGGCGCCCGGCGTCGACGAGCCCGGCGTCGCGGACGCGGGACGCGGCGGCCAGCAGCTCGTCGAGCTGCTCGCCCCGGGCGGCGAGCAGGACGGACGCCTCGGCGGCGTCGAGGGCGACCCCGTCGCGGACCCGCCGCAGCGCCCGGCGCAGCGCGGCCGGGCTGGGTACGGGCTCCGCACCGGGCAGCACCGGATGGGACAGCGCCGGATCGGACAGCGCCGGAGCGATCGGCGCCGGATCGGACAGCGGCGTATCGGCCATGCCTGCACACTATGCGGCGCCACCGACGGTCTGCAGACACCCGGGTCGCCGGTGCGAGGCCCGGTCAGCGACGGGGATCCGACCGATCCGGTGACGGGTCCCCCCACCGGTCAGCCGGTGCCGCCCTCCGCCGCCCAGGCCACGGTCGCGCCGGTGCAGTTGCCGGTCTGCGGCGCCGACACCCGGTGCTCGGCCCGCAGCCGCGTGGCCGTCCACACCCCGTCGACGACCGCCGAGTCGGTCACGGTGAAGGTGGTGGTGAACGCGTACGGGACCTCCGCGCCGTCGCAGACCCCGACCCGCCGCTGCGCCGGCACCGTCCCGGCGGCCTTCCAGGTCGCGCCGTCGCCGGTGAGGGGAACGCCGTCGCCGAGCTCGACGTCGCTGACCGCGCAGGCGGTCGGGCACCCGGTGAAGCGGGGGGTCAGCGTGAGCGGCCCCGCGGTCTGGCAGTCCTGCAGCCCGTCGCAGCCGGTCTGGTCGCCGGTGAGGGTGTAGCCGCCCTCCAGGCGACCGGTGTCGGGCCGGCTCTCCACGTCCTCGTCGCCGGTGGTGCCGGCCGGGCGGCGGAACGCCTGCCGGCCGGCGGTGTCGACGAGCCCGAACTCGGCGACCCGCCCGCCGGCCGGCCGGATGTCGACCGTCCGCGCGGGGTCGAACCCCGGCCAGGCGGCGCCGTAGACCGGGTCGGTCAGGGGCGCGGCGCCGGCGAGCGGCGCCCCGTCGGCGCAGCGCACCCGCGGGAGTCCGCGGTCGTCGACGAGCACGGCGGTGCCGGCCTGCAGCACGGCGGCGTAGGGCGCGGCCCGCTCACCGGTGCGGCGGTGGGCCGTGACCCGCGTGTCGGCGCGCAGCCGGGCGGGGGTCAGGCCGCCGACGTAGTCGGACGCGGACGACCCCGCGGTGCCCAGCGGGGACGACCACGCGCGGGCGAGGCGGGGGTCGGCGCGCAGGGCCGCCGCCAGCTGCGTCCGGTTGCAGGCGGCCGAGCCCGGCGCGTCGAAGTAGAGGTCGTCCAGCTCGCCGGTCGGGGTGCGGTTCGCGGCGGCGTCGTAGCGGGCGGCCGGTGCGGTGCTGCCGCCCTGCACCAGCGAGGGCGTGAAGGGGCCGTCCCCGGTCGCGTCGGCCGCGAGCAGCGCGACCCCGCGCCGGGACCGGTCGTAGAGGTACCAGCCGGTCCCCGCCGCGGTGACGAGCAGCAGCGCGGCGGCGAGCAACGCGACCAGCCGACCCCGCCGCCGCCGGCGCGGCGGGGTCGCGGGCGGCGCGCCGGGCGGCGGGGCGCCGTACGCGGGCGGGCCGTAGGCGGTCGGCGGCGGCCCGTACTGTCCCGGCCCGTACTGTCCCGGCCCGAACTGTGCGGGTCCGTACTGTCCGGGCCCGTACTGTCCGGGGCCGTACTGCCCGGGCGGGGGGCCGACCTGGGTCGGCAGCGGGCCGGGCGGCCCGACCGGTGAGCCGTACTGCGCGGGCGGCGGCCCGTACTGACCCGGCGGCGGGCCGTACTGGGTCGGTGGCGGGCCGTACTGCTCGGGCAGCGGCCCGTACGGGCCCGGCGGTGGGCCGTACTGGGTCGGCGGTGGCCCGTACTGACCCGGCGTCGGGCCGTACTGGGTCGGTGGCGGGCCGTACGCCCCGGGCGGTGGGCCGTACTGCCCGGGCGGCGGCCCGTACGGCGTCGGGGCCGGGCCGATCGGGGCCGGGCCGATCGGGGCCGGGCCGATCGCGGCCGGGCCGTTCGGGGTCGGCGGGGCGTACGGGTCCTGCGGCGTGCCGAACTGCGCCGGCTCCTCGCCGATCCGGGTCGGCGGGGCCTGCTGACCCGCCCCGGCGCCGTACGGGCCGCCGACGTCGTGGTGCCCGCCGACGGCGCGGGGCTGCCCGGGCGGTGGGCCGTACGGCGAGCCGGCCGGGAGGGGGTTCGGCGCACCTGCGGTGGGTGCGACGGTCGGGGCCTCGCCGCCGGGCTGCGGACCGGGCTGCGGACCGGGCTGCGGACCGGGCTGCGCGGTGGGCTGCGGGGTGGGCGCGGCAGCCCGGCCGCTCCCGTCCCCGGCCGCGGCGCCGCCGGGCGACGCGTCCCCGCCCGGGGCGGCCGGCGGGGCCGTGATCCGTCGGGTCGCCCCGGCGGCGGCCGGTCCGGCGGCGTCCGGTCCCGCGGCGACACCGCCGGCATCCGCGCCCGACCCGGC
>DASVUG010000318.1:0-4831 GCA_036387155.1 Pseudonocardia sp.
GGCGGCGGCCCGGGGGCCGCCACGGCCGACGTCCCGGGCCGGTCGGCCGCGGGCGTCGGCTCGGGGATCGCCACGGTGGGGGTCGCGGGGCGGTCCGTCGCGGGGGTCGCCTCGGTCACCGCGGCGTCGGTCGGTGCGTCACTCGCCGCCGGGGCGGCGTTCTTCGCCCAGTGCTTGGCGCTGCCGGGGCCGCAGTCCGGCGCGCTGCAGACCGCGCCGGTGCGCCGCTCGCGCGGCGGGCTGCCCCGCCACACGACGACGGCGGCCACGGGGATGCCGACGGCGCGCAGCGCCAGGACGTCGCTGCGCAGCCGGCGCAGCCCGGTCGAGACCGTGTCGACCGCGAGCACCACGGGCCCGGCGGCGTCGCGGGCGCACGCGACGAGGTCGGCGTCCAGCCGCCGCCCGCGCAGCCGCAGCACCGCGCGGACCCCGGCCGCGCACGCGTTGCCGGCGTCGCGCAGCTCGACGGCGTCGCCGGCCAGGGTTGCGGCGTCGGCGAGGTCGCGGGCGAGGTCGCGGGCCCGGGGGCGGCCGAGCTGCACGACGACCAGCGGGGTCTCGGGCGCGGTGCGCAGGTGCGCGCGGTAGAGCGGGGCCAGCGCCGTCGCCGGGTCCGGACCGCGGTCGGCCTCGGCCGCGGGAACCCCGATCAGCCGGGTGATCTGCGCGGCGGGTTCCGCCTCCGACAGGCGCCCGCGCAGGGCGCGCACGACCACGACCCCCTCGGCGACCACGATCAGCGCGACGACGAGCGCGAGCAGGGCGTCGCGCCAGGGCGTCGGGCTCACCGGCCCGGCGACGGCGTCCGCCGGGGCGGCGAGCAGGTTGGGCGCCGGCGTCGCCTCGGCGTTCGTGATCGCCTCCACCAGCGCTGCGCGCTGCTGCTCGGCCGCCGCCCGCTCCGGCGTGTCGGGGGCCAGCGGCGTGGCGTCGAGGCGGGCGAGCCGGTCGCGCAGCGGCGCGGTCGCGGACGCCACGGCGGCGGTCCGGTCCCCGGCGAGCCGCGCCCGCAGCGCGACGACGGTGGCGTCGGCCAGCGCCTGCGCGTCGCGGGCCGTCGGGCCGGTGGCCCGCACGGTGAGGAACCCGGGGACCTCGGTCTGCGTCACGGTGGTGCGCGCCGCCGCGTCGGCCGCGGTGAGCCCGAGCCCGGAGCCCGAGGCCGCCGCGATCCGGACGTCGGGCGTCGCCGCGAGCCCGATGACGGTCTGCGCGGCGAACGTCGCCGCCTCCGCGGGTGGCGCCCCGTCGCTGCTCGGCACGTCGACCCGCACCGTGGCGTCGGCGGCGTAGGTGGGCGGCGTCATCAGGCCCATCGCGAGCACCGCGAGCGCGACGGCCCCGGCCGCCAGGGCGATCGGGTACCGGCGCAGGCGGACGGCGGCCAGGTGGCCCCGGAAGTCCACCGCGGGAGGGGTGTCGGCGCCGGCCGACACGGTCTCTGGGGTCATGCCCCAGTGTTACTCCAAAAAGAGCAGCAAAACAGTGGTTACCGCACTGATGGGTGCGTCATTCGATGGAGTGATATCCGCCGATCAGCGGAACGCGCGGTCCCGCCATGGATCAGGGTTGGCGCGGTCAGAGCTCGACCGGTCGAGGGGCGGGAGCGCTGCGCCCCGCGTCGGCCCACGGCCCCGGGGCTGCGCCGGACGACCGGGTGGGGCCGAGTACCCGAAGGGCGGGGAGAGGTCGATGTCCATGCTCGAGGTGACGCCGACACCGGTCGACCAACGGCCGTCGGCGGGCCTGCTGCCGAACCTGTGGCGGCCCACACCGCGCCGCGCGCTGCGGATGAAGTTCCTCTGGGGAGACCTGGTGGCCGTCACCGCCGCCGCGGCGCTGAGCGGGATCGACGTCGTGTGGGCGACGGCGGTCGGGGTGCTGCTGATCGTCGCGAACGCGTCGGCGAAGCTCTACCGGCGGCGGCTGTCGCTGTCGTGGGGGCGCGACACCCCGCGCGGGCTGGCCGCCGCCGCGATCGTCCTCGGCCTGCTCGTCGCCGTCGCGGTCGCACTGCGCTCCGACGGCGACACGATCGCGGGCCTGGTCCGGTGCGTCGCGCTCGCGGTCGTGCTGCTCGGCGCGCTGCGCGCCGTGCTGATGCTGCTGGCGCGGTGGAGCCGGCGGCGGGGGCGGCGGGAGCGCGTCCTCGTGGTGGGCGCGAGCCCGACCGGGGTGGACCTGGTCAAGGTGATGCAGCGCTACCCGCAGTACGGGCTCGAGCCGGTCGGCTTCGTCGACGGGTCGCCGCCGATCCCGGGCGTCGTGCTGCCGGTGCCGGTCGTGGGCAGCGACCTGGCCACCGCGGTGTACGAGAACGACATCCACACCGTCGTGCTCGCCTTCAGCGGCGTCCGCGACGCCCAGGTCATCGACACCGCCATCACCGCCCACCAGCTCGGCACCACGATCTTCGCGGTCCCGCGGCTGTTCGAGATGTACCACGACGGGGTCGACGTCGAGCGGCTGCGCAGCTACCCGCTGACCCGGCTGACCCCGCTGCCCACCCACCGCCCGACCTGGAAGCTCAAGCGGGTCTTCGACGTCGCGGTGGCGGGCCTCGGCCTGCTGCTCGCCTCGCCGGTCCTCGCGGTCGTCGCCGCCGCCGTGCTGCTGGAGAGCGGCCGCCCGATCCTGTTCCGCCAGACGCGCACCGGCAAGGACAGCCGCGCGTTCGACGTGCTGAAGTTCCGCAGCATGCGGCCCGCGAACGAGACGGAGTCGCAGACGCAGTGGAGCGTCGTCGGCGACCCCCGGGTCGGACCCGTGGGGCGCCTGCTGCGCCGCACGTCGCTGGACGAGCTGCCGCAGCTGTGGAACATCGTGCGCGGCGACATGAGCCTGGTGGGCCCGCGGCCCGAGCGGCCGGGGTTCGTCCAGGAGTTCTCGGTCATGCACGACCGCTACTGGGCGCGCCACCGCGTGCCGGCCGGGCTGACCGGGCTCGCGCAGGTCAACGGCCTGCGCGGCGACACCTCCATCGCCGAGCGCGCGCGCTACGACAACTACTACATCGCCAACTGGTCGCTGTGGCTCGACCTGCAGATCCTGTTCCTCACCGTCCGGGAGCTGTTCCGGCGCGGCCAGCACTGAGCTCCGCCCCGCCCCGCGGGGCCGGGTCCGGTCGCCCGGCCGGACGGGTCGGGCCGGGCCCGTCGGCGGGGGCGCCCGGGCGGCGGGCCCAGCTCGGGGCGTGCTCGGGCAGGGGCCCGATCGCGACGGCCCGGGCCTGCACGCCCTGCAGCACCGGGAAGCGGCTCAGCACCCGCAGCAGGAACGGCAGCGACGCCGTGGGCGCCTCCCGGTCCGGGTGGGCGGGACCCGCCGGCGCCGCCGCCCCCGTCAGCGCCGGCGTGAGGATCCGCTGGTGGGCGGCCCGCTGCGCGGCCTGGACCAGCGCCGTCGGCCACCACCGGCGCCGCTGCACCCGCCGCAGCACCGACAGCGGCACCGCCGCACCGCCGCGCAGCGCGGGCGCGAGGATCCGGGCCGCGGCCACGGCGTCCTGCACGGCCAGGTTGATCCCGACCCCCCCGACCGGCGACATGGCGTGGGCGGCGTCGCCGATGAGCAGCAGCCCGTCGGCGTACCAGCGGCGCAGCCGCTCCAGGCGGACGTCGAGCAGCTTGACGTCCTCGAACGAGGCGGGCCCCCGGTCGCCGAGCCAGGGCACGAGGTCGACCAGGCGGCGCTGGAAGCCATCGATCCCCTCCGCGCGCAGGGTCGTGTCGCTGCCCTTGCGGATGAGGTAGCCGCACTGCCAGTAGTCGCCCCGGTCGATCATCACCATGACGTGGCCGGGGGAGAACCGGCCGACGAGACCCTCCGGGTCGCCGGCGCGGCGGGGCAGCCGGAACCACCACACGTCCATCGGCACCCCGAACCCGCGCGGGACCAGCCCGGCCGCCGCGCGCACCGCCGAGCCGCGCCCGTCGCAGGCGACGGTGAGCGCCGCCCGCAGCTCGTGCTCGCTGCCGTCGGTCCGGTCGGTGAACCGGACGCCCGTGACCCGCCCGCCCTCGCGCAGCAGGCCGGTGACCTCGGCGTCGCGCCGCAGCGTGAACGTCGGCTCCGCGGCGGCGGCGTCGGCGAGCAGGTCCAGCAGGTCCCACTGCGGCACCAGGGCGATGTGCCGGTGCCGCCCGCGCAGCCGGCGCAGGTCGCCGATCTGCACCGTGCCCTGGTCGAGCTGCAGCCGGACCCGGTCGACCCGCCGTTGGGGCAGGGCCGCGAACCGCTCGCCGAGACCCAGCTCGTCCAGCAGCGCGAGCGTGGAGGCGTGCACGGTGTCGCCGCGGAAGTCCCGCAGGAAGTCGGTGTGCTTCTCGAGCACGGTGACGGCGACGCCCGCGCGGGCCAGGAGCAGCCCGAGCACCATCCCGGCCGGACCTCCGCCGACGACGAGGCAGGTCGTGTCCTCAGTATTCTGCATGCGTTGAATATAGCGGGCACGCGAACAGCGCGGACCGTCCTTCCGGGTGATGGCGGCGCGCGGCGGCCGGAGCGGAGGAAAGCCACCGTGGTGCGTCCCGCGCGGCGGCCACGGCTCCGCCGTGCCAGCAGGGTGGCACTGCTTGCACTGGACGCCAGCAGTGTCGCCCTGCTGGCAACGCCGGGGCTGCTGAGCTCAGCCGGTCGCAGCGCCGGGGATCGGAGGTCCGGTTCCCGCCGGGGCTACTGGCCGGTGGCGTGCAGGCCGGCGTCGTGCAGACCGGCGTCGTGCCGCCCCGTGTCGGTGGAGGAGGTGGGCCGGTGTCCGTCGCCGTCCGGGCCGCCGTCGGCCGGCGCCGGACCGGTGTACCGGTACCCGGCGGCGACGGGCTCGTCG
>DASVUG010000319.1:0-6125 GCA_036387155.1 Pseudonocardia sp.
GGCTGCCCGAACCCGTCCTCACCGGCGGCCCGGACGATCCGGCGGCGGAGGCGGAGCGCGCGGCGTCGGTCTCGATGGCGATGCTCGTGGTGCTGGAGACGCTGACCCCGCTGGAGCGCACCGTGTTCGTGCTGCACGAGGCGTTCGCCTACGACTACGGCGAGATCGCCGAGATCCTCGACCGCAGCACCGCGGCGGTGCGCCAGCTCGCGCACCGGGCGCGGGAGCACGTCGCGGCGCGCCGGCCGCGGTTCCCGGCCGACCCGGCGGCCCGGCGGGCGGCCACCGACCGCTTCCTGCACGCCACGCTGTCCGGTGACGTCGCCGCGCTGACGGAGCTGCTCGCCCCCGACGCGACGCTGTGGCCCGACGGCGGCGGCAAGGTCAGGGCGCCGCTGCGCCCGATCCACGGCGCCGACAAGATCGCGCGGTTCTTCGCCGGCATCGGCGACACGCCGCTGGAGCCCGGCTCGACCATCGACGTCGTCGAGGTCAACGGTGGACCGGCGGTGCTGCTGGAGGGCCCTGCCGGGCCGGTCCTCGTGCTGCAGGTCGACCTCGACGACGACGGCCGCGTGGCCGACGTCCGGCTGATCGGCAACCCGGACAAGCTGTCCGGCCTGCGCGCCCGCCCGGGCCCGTGACGGCGGCCCGGGCTCAGTCCGGGACGATCTCGCCCTGCACGACCTCGCCCCCGGCGAGGTGCTCGGCGACGACCTCGGCGCGGACGGACCGCACGGCGACCCGCGGCACCACCGGCACGAAGGTCCGCATGGCGTAGCCCGCGATCGTCTTGCAGCTCACCCCGTCCACCGCGGCCCCGATGGGCCCGCCGACCAACGGGACGAGCTTGGTCAGGTTGACCACGCCCTTCTCCCCCGCCTTCGTGACCAGCCGGAACCCCACGCGCCGGTTCAGCTCGCCCAGCGCCCGGGCGGGGAGGCGGCGCAGCGCGGCCGTCGTCGACCGCTGGCCGACCTCCACGCCGACGTTGCGCAGCACCGACGCCCCGGCGCTGCCCAGCAGCGACACGAGGATGGCGCTGCGGACCTCGGCGGTGTCGACGTCGTAGCCGCGCAGGTGCGCGATGCCGGCCGTCATCCGGGTGGCGATGACGTAGAGGCCCGCCATCGACGCGGGCACGGTGACCGGCAGCGTCGCGATCCCGCCCAACCCCGTCACGAACCCGGACGCCGCCGCGAGCCGCACGTGCGTCGCGACGAGCCGCCGGATCGCCTCCTCGCGGTCCCCGCCCGCGTTGAACAGGTGCTGGTCGGCGGCCTCGACAGCGGGCGACAGCGGCCCGCCGCCGCGGATCCCCAGCTCGACGACCTGCCCGGCGAGCACCTCCCCGAGCGCCGCCAGCGTGTTCTCGTCCGCCATGCCCCCAGTCTGCCCGACGGCGCGGCCCGGCCACCGCGACCGGGCCCGCCGCCGTGCTCGCCGGTGGTGACCGACCCGTCCGGGCCGGTCACCACCCGCACCCCGTCAGGAGTCGGGGGTGATGGCGTCCTTGACCTTGCCCACGATGTTCTGCGCGCCCTGCAGCCGGGCGCCCACGGCGTCACCGGGCTTGCCCGGCCCCTGGCTGCCGTCGTAGGTGACGAACTGCTTCGGGTCCGGGGGCGGCAGGATGCCGGTGTCGTCGGTCAGCGGCCGCAGCTCCTCGGTGCGGAACGGCTCGCCGTCCACGACGCTCTTGCCCGTCGCCCACAGGCCCTCGCCGGCGCGGCTGCCCGGTGTCGAGGTGTAGAACACGTGCGCGGCGGAGCGGTCCTCCCACTCGCCGTTGGAGTTCTCGATCTCGACGTCGATGAACCCGTCCTCCTTGAGCTGCTCGATCCCGGCCAGCCACTGCTGCTGGTGGTAGGTGTCGCGGGCCAGGTTGAACGCGAGCATGTCCTTGACGCCGCGGTCGTCGGTCATGTTCGCGATCCGGCTGGTCATCAGCCGGCTCTGCCCCTCGGCGGCGGCGTTGGACCGGAAGTCGGTGAGCAGGTTCCCGCTGGCCACGATGTAGCCGGTGTTCCACGGCACGCCCTGGCTGTTCGTCGGCATGGCGTTGCCGCCGCTGACGATGGCGTGCTGCGGGTTCTGCCCGCCGATCACCGCGGCCAGCACCGGGTTGGTGGCGACGGCCTTCTCCGTGACCTCACCGGGTGCGCCCTCCAGCAGGCGGGCCAGCATCACGGTGAGCATCTCGACGTGGCCGATCTCCTCCGTCCCGATGTCCATGATCATGTCCTTGTACTTGCCGGGGACGCGACAGGACCAGCCCTGCCACAGGTACTGCATCATCACGGTCATCTCGCCGAACTGACCGCCCAGGATCTCCTGGAACTTCATCGCGAACAACGCGTCGGGCTTCTCCGGCTTCGCGTGGAACTGCAGCTCGCGGACGTGGCGGTACATCGGCACTCCCTTCGACGACGCCCGGTCGGTCGTGCACCGGCGTCGAACTCGGCGCCGGCAGGGGGCTGCCGGCAACGGTCGGGTGCCCACACCGGCCCGGGTGATGCCGGTCGTTCCGGTCCGGTTCGGTTGATCGCGTCACGGGGCCGGACCCGGCCCTCGCGCTGATCGGCCCGGCGGCGCCGCGCACCGCCGCCCGGGCCGCCGCCGCCCTGGCCGAGCACGCCTAGCCCGCCGCGCCGCCCTTGCCCTTGCCCTTGCCGTTGCCGTTGCCGTTGCCGTTGCCGTTGCCGTTGCCGTTGCCGCTGTTGCCGGGCTCGGCGTCCCCGGCCCCGCCGCCGTTGCCGTGCGCCTTGCCGTTCTTCGCGGCCTTGTCCTTCTTCTCGGCCTTGTCCTTCTTCGCCGTACCGCCGCCGTCGGCCCCGCCGTCGCCGTCGTCGTCGGTCGCGGACCCGCCGGTGCCGCCGGAACCACCGCTGCCGCCCTGGCCGCCACCGGTGGTGGGCGCGGAGGGCGCAGGGGTGGCGGCGCCGGTCCCCGGCGCCGCCGCGCCCGTGGTGGGACCGGGAGCACCGCCGCCCGCCCGGGCGGCCCCGCCGGAGCGGACCGCGGGCCGGGCGTCCCCGGGCGCCGGGTCGGCGGACTCGACGGCGTCCGCCACCGCGGAGCCGACGAGGGCCACGGTCACCGGCTGCGCGGCGGACCCGCCGTCGGCGGTCGAGCCCGCTCCCGCCCGCTGCGGCGACGCCCCGCCCGGCGACGGGACCGCGGGCACCGCCGCGGTCGGTGGCGCGTCGGCCACCGCGGTCGGCGCACCCGGCGCGTTCCCCGCGCCGGTCAGCGCCAGGACGCCGGCCGCCGCGGCCGCGACCAGGCCGGCCAGCGCCGCGGCCGGCGCGGCCCGGCGCCCCCGGATCGCCAGCCTCGGCGCGACCCGGGACCCGCGCAGCATCACCACGACCTCGCCGCCCGACGGGCGGTCCGCGGGACGCGCGGCCGTCATCCGGCGCACGGTCGCGGCCAGCGGCTCGTCGAGGTCCACCGGGACGACCGGCGCGCGGTGCAGCCGGGCCAGCGCCGACTCCAGCGTGCTGCCCTCGTACTCCCGACGCCCCGTGGCGGCCTCGAGCAGCACGAGACCCAGCGCGTAGACGTCGGCGGGGGGGCCGACGGTCTGCCCCCGCACCTGCTCGGGCGCCATGTAGGCGCCGGTGCCGACGACGATCCCGGTGGCCGTCAGCGGTGTGGCGTCGACGATGCGGGAGATGCCGAAGTCGGTCAGCCACGGGCGGCCGGCGGTGTCGAGCAGCACGTTCGCCGGCTTGACGTCGCGGTGCACGATGCCACGGGCGTGCACGGCGGCGAGCGCCTCGGCGAGCACGACGCCGAGCGCGACGACCTCCGCGGTCGGGAGCGGACCGCTGCGCAGCCGCTCGTCGAGGCTCTGCCCGTCGATGAAGTCCATGACGACGAAGGAGCGACCCTCCGCGTCCACGCCCCAGCCCTGCAGGCCGACGACCGCGGGGTGCGACACCCCGCGCAGCGCCCGCACCTCGCGGGCACCGCCGTCGGCCAGCGCCGGCGCCGCCCCCTCCCGGAAGATCTTCACCGCGACGGCGCGGCCGCGCTCGTGGTCCCACGCACGGTGGACCTCGGCCGTCCCCCCGCGCCCGAGCAGCTCCTCGACCGCGTACCGGCCGCCGAGCAGCTCGCCGTCGTGCGGCTCCGCCTCCATGTCGCCCCCGTAACCCCCGCCTGCGCGAGCCGGATACCCGTCAGCCACCCGCCCATCCCGGACGGGGCCGCGATCGTTACCGGATGGCGGGTCACGATCGCACGTCAGCGGGGCTGCCAACAGGTCACGGGGTCAGCGGGGGCCGGCGAGGCCCTCCGCGGTGTCGTCGGCGGCGATCGCGGCGCGGCCGGCCTCCAGGCGGGTGACGGGGACGCGGAACGGGCTGCAGGAGACGTAGTCCAGCCCGACGTCGTGGAAGAAGTGCACGGACTCCGGGTCGCCGCCGTGCTCGCCGCAGACGCCGATCTTGAGCGACGGCTTCGCGGCCCGCCCCTCCTCGGTGGCGATCCGGACCAGGCGCCCGACGCCGATGGCGTCGAGGGTCTCGAACGGCGACACCGTGAACACGCCGACCTCGAGGTAGTGCGCGAAGAACGCGGCCTCGACGTCGTCGCGGGAGAAGCCCCAGGCGGTCTGGGTGAGGTCGTTGGTGCCGAAGGAGAAGAAGTCGGCCGCGTCGGCGATCCGCCCGGCGGTGAGCGCGGCGCGGGGCAGCTCGATCATCGTGCCGATCGGGATGTCCAGGCGGACCCCCTCGCGGGCGGCGACGTCGCGCAGCACGGTGTCGGCCTCGTCGCGGATCAGGTGCAGCTCCATCACCGACCCGACCAGCGGCACCATGATCTCCACCTGCGGGTCGCCGCCCGCCTTGATCCGGATGGCGGCGGCCTCGGCGGCCGCCCGGACCTGCATCGCGAACAGGCCCGGGATCGTCAGCCCCAGCCGCACGCCCCGCAGCCCGAGCATCGGGTTCGACTCGTGCAGCCGCTCCACGGCGGCGAGCAGGCGCTCGTCCTCGGCGGCGTCCTCCCCCCGCACCCGGGCCACCGCGACCTTGACGGCCAGGTCGGTGCGGTCGGGCAGGAACTCGTGCAGCGGCGGGTCGAGCAGTCGGACGGTCACGGGCAGCCCGTCCATGGCCGCGAACAGCGCCACGAAGTCGTCGCGCTGCAGCGGCGTCAGCGCCTCCAGCGCCGCGTCGCGGACCTCGGCGGAGTCGGCGAGGACCAGGCGCTCGATCAGCACGCGGCGCTCGCCCAGGAACATGTGCTCGGTGCGGCACAGCCCGATGCCCTGCGCGCCGAGCCGGCGGGCGCGGGCCGCGTCGTCGGCGGTGTCGGCGTTCGCCCGCACGCGGAGCCGTCGGGTGGCGTCGGCGTGGGTGAGGATCCGGTCGACGGCGCGCACGAGGTCCGCGGTCCCGGTGTCGTCCCCCTCGGCGTCGTGCCCCTCCACCTCGGCGAGCACCGCGTCGAGGCCCCGCTCCAGGTAGTCGGCCACCGGCGAGGTGACCACGGGGACGTCGCCGAGGAACACCTCGCCGGTCGTCCCGTCGATGGCGATGACGTCGCCCTCGTTGACCACCACGCTCTGCCCGTCGGGGGTGGCGACGCGCGCGGTGCGCGCCCGGACGTCGACGTCGATCGCCTCCGCCCCGCAGACGCACGTGCGGCCCATGCCGCGGGCGACCACGGCCGCGTGGCTGGTCTTGCCGCCCCGGCTGGTCAGCACCCCGGCGGCGGCGAGCATGCCCCCGAGGTCGTCCGGGTTGGTCTCCCGGCGCACCAGCACCACCGACTCCCCCGCCGCGTGCCGGGCGACCGCGGTGGCGGAGTCGAACACCGCCGCGCCGACCGCGGCGCCGGGGGACGCGGCCAGGCCCCGGGCGAGCAGCGTGCGCTCGGCCGTCCGGTCGAACTGCGGGAACATCAGCCGCGCCAGCTGCGCGCCGGTGACCCGCTGCACCGCCTCGTCGAGGGTGATGAGCTGCTCGTCGACCAGCTGGGCGGCGATCCGGAACGCCGCGGCGGCCGTGCGCTTGCCGACGCGGGTCTGCAGCATCCACAGCTTGCCGCGCTCGATGGTGAACTCGATGTCGCACAGGTCGCGGTAGTGGGTCTCCAGGCGGCGCATGACC
>DASVUG010000320.1:0-9373 GCA_036387155.1 Pseudonocardia sp.
GGGGTGCGCACCACCCCGGACGGCGCCACCGCCCTGAACCCGGCGTTCGACGTCACCCCGGCCGAGCTGATCACCGCGATCGTCACCGACCGGCGCGTGGTGCGCCCGCCCCGGCCCCCGGTGGACCCGGCCCCCACCCGCCCCGCCCCCACCCACCCGGCCCTCGACGAGGAGGAAGCATGACACGCAGGTTCGCCCGCACCGCGGCAACGGCCGCCGTGCTGTCCCTGACCCTGCTCACCGCCTGCGCGCAGGCCCCGAGCGGTGGCGGCGGGGGTGGCGGCGGCGCCGGTGGCGGCGGCGGCGGCCAGGCCGGCGCGGCGGCGCCGGGCCAGCCGTGCGAGCGCACGGTGCAGAACGACTTCAAGCCGCCGGCCGAGAAGCCCGCGGGCTTCGCCGACGGGTTCACCGTGGCCCTGGTGCGCCAGTCCGGGGTGGGCGACTACTTCGAGCAGTGGGGTCGGGGCGCGCAGGCCCAGATCGAGGCCGCGGGCGGCAAGGTCACGTCCTACGACGCGCGGGGCGACAACGCGCGGCAGGTGTCCCAGTTCAACGACGCGATCGCCGCGAAGCCCAAGGTGATCATCGTCGACCACGGGCTCGCCGACTCGGTCAACCCCAAGATCGACGAGGCGATCAACGCGGGCATCCCGGTCGTGGTCTACGACGTCAACATCGCCAACTGCAAGGCGACCTACATCTCGCAGGACGACCAGTCGATCGCCACGAAGATCCTCGACTACATGAAGCAGGACAACCCGCAGGGCGGCAAGGTCGCGTACGTCAACGTCTCCGGGATCGCCCCCCTGGACTCGCGCGACGCGGTCTACCAGGAGTTCCTCAAGGCGAACCCGTCGTTCACCCAATCGGCGCGGTTCGGCAAGTACACCGAGTCGGTGGCCGCGGACACCGCCACCGAGGGCGCGGCGGCGCTCAAGGCCGCGCCGGACACCACGCTGGCCTTCGCCGCCTACGACGAGCTCGCCAAGGGCACGCTGATCGCGCTGCGGCAGAACAACCTGTCCGACAAGGTGAAGGTCTACGGCGTCGACGTCTCCACCGCCGACATCCAGCTGATGACCGAGCCGGGGAGCCCGTGGCGGGCCACCGCCGCGACCGACCCGGCCAACGTGGGCGCGATCGTGGCCCGCACGGCGGTCGCCGCGGCCGCCGGGGTGCAGACGCCGCAGAAGCTCACGATCCCGGCCGCGCTGATCACCCAGGACACGCTGCGCCAGGGCGGGGTGACCAACATGGACCAGCTGCGGACGGCGCTGCCGGAGCTGCGGACCCCGGAGATCGTCGGCGCGCCGTGGATCCCGCAGATCCAGCCGGGCGCCTGACGCGGTGGCGGACGACCCGGTCCTGCGGATCGAGGGGATCACCAAGAGCTTCGGTGAGAACCGGGTGCTGCGCGGGGTCAGCTTCGGGGTCGCCGAGGGCGGCATCTACGGGCTCATGGGGGCGAACGGGGCGGGCAAGTCGACCCTGATCAAGATCCTCTCGGGGGCGTACGCCCCGGACGGCGGCGAGATCCGGCTGCGCGGGCGGGCGGTGGAGTTCCCCGATCCCACCGCCGCGCACCGGCTCGGCGTCGGCACCGTGCACCAGAACCCGAACGACGGGGTGGTGCTGGACATGACCGTCGCGGAGAACCTGGCGCTCGACCGGCTCGCCGCCCCCGGTGGGCCGGTCGGGTTCAGCCACCGCCGCATCGAGCGCCACGCCCGGGACGTGGCCGACCAGCTCGGCATGCGGCTGGACCGGCAGGTGCTCCGCTCACCGGTGCGCCGGCTGGGGGTGTCCGAGCGCCAGCTGCTGGTGCTCGCCCGGGCGCTCGCCCGCCGGCCGGAGATCCTGATCCTGGACGAGCCCACCTCGGCGCTGTCCGCCGACGAGACCGACCGCCTGTTCGACCTGGTCACCGCCCTGGTCGCCGACGGCATGACGGTGCTGTTCGTCAGCCACAAGCTCGCCGAGTTCGACCGGCTGTGCCGGCACGTGGGTGTGCTGCGCGACGGCGCGATGCGCGGCGAGTTCTTCCGCGACGGCGACCGGCCCTTCGACTGGCCCCGGGTGCTCACGGCGCTGTTCGACCGCAGCCCCGCCGAGATGCGCCACGCCGGCGCGGCGGGCGGCCGGACGGTCCTGCGGCTGCGCGGGGTGCGGGTGTTCCCCGACGCCCCGCCGTTCGACCTGGACCTGCACGACGGCCAGGTCACCGTGCTGCTCGGGCTGCTCGGCAGCGGCAAGACCGAGCTGCTGGAGTGGGTGTTCGGGGCCCGGGCGGCGCCGGGCGGGGAGCGGGAGCTCGACGGCGCCCCGTTCGCGCCGTCGCACCCGGCCGACGCCGTGGCCCGGGGGGTGTACCTGCTCGCCGAGTCCCGCCACGAGCAGGCGATCGTCCCGGGCTGGCCGGTGTCGGCGCAGATGACCCTGCCGTTCCTGCGCCGGTTCAGCAGCGCCACGCTGATGCGCGCACCGGCCGAGCGGCGGGCCGCGGCCGCGATGATGACCGACATCGGCGTCGTGGCCCGCGGCCCGGACAGCCCCATCCAGACCCTGTCCGGGGGCAACCAGCAGAAGGTGATGATCGGCCGGTGGCTGCTCGGCTCCCCGCGGGTCCTGCTGCTCGACGAGCCGTTCCGGGGCGTCGACATCAACGCCCGCCACGACATCGGCGCCACGGTCCGCAGGCTGACCGACTCCGCCGCGGTGCTGGTGGCCACCTCGGACCTGGACGAGGCCCTGGAGGTCGGCGACCGGATCGTGGTGCTCAACCACGGCCGACCCACCGCCGACCTGCCGCTGGCGCAGGTCACCCGCGACCGGTTGATCGAGGCGATGTCGACCTCGGTGTCCGTGTCGGCGTCCACGCCGGTGTCCACGCGGCCCCTGGTCGGGCCCGGAGGAGGGGAACCAGCTGATGGCGACTGAGGTCGCGGTGATGGACGGCCGCGCCCCGTTCTCGGTCACCGACTTCGTCGTGCGGTACGGCGTGATCCTGGTCGGGCTCCTGATCGCGGTGGCGTTCTCGCTGCTCATCCCCGGGTTCGCGACGCCGGCGACCGCGGTGTCCATCCTGCAGACCCAGGCCGTCGCGGCGATCGCCGCGCTGGGCATGACGCTCACCGCGGTCGTGGCCGACCTGGACCTGTCGGTGGGTGCGGTGGCGGGGCTCTCGGTGACCGTGGCCGCGCTGGTGATGGTCCGGTTCGCCCTGACCGGCGGCACCGCGATCGCGGCCTGCCTGCTCGCCGGGCTGCTCGTGGGCTGCGTGAACGCCGCGCTGATCGTGTGGTTGAACGTGCCCCCGCTGCTCGCCACGCTGGGCGCCCTGTTCACCGTCCAGGGGCTCAAGCGCTGGATGGTGGACGGGCAGACCCTGATCACGGGGCTGACGCTGCCCGGGGGCGAGCGGGTGACCGGCCGCTTCACCGACGACTTCACCGCGATCGACGGGACCCAGGTGCTCGGCATCCCGCTGTCGGTGTACCTGTTCGCGGTGATCGCCGTGCTCGTCTGGGTGTTCCTCGAGCGCACCCGCTACGGCCGGGTGTTCTACGCGGTGGGCGGCAACGCCGAGGCGGCGCGGCTGGCCGGGGCGCGGGTGCGGCGCTTCCAGTTCGGCGCGTACGCGATCTCCGGGGTGCTCGCCGCCGTGGCCGGCATCGTCCTGGCGTCGCGGCTGCGGCAGGGCGACGTCACGGCGGGCGACTCGGCGCTGCTGGACGCGGTGGCGATGACGCTCGTGGGCTACGCCGTGCTGGGCGCGAAGAAGCCGAACGCGCTGGGCACCGTCGTCGGGGCGCTGTTCATCGGGCTGATCCTGCAGGGGCTGACCCAGCTCGGCCTGCCGTACTACACCCAGGACCTGATCAAGGGCCTGGTGCTGATCTTCGCGCTGCTGATGTCGTTCTCGCTGCGGCGCCGGCGCCGGGCGGCGGCGTGAACGGGGACGGCTCCGCGACCGCCGCTCCCCCGGCCGCCGCTCCGCTGGCCGCCGGGGAGGTTCCGGGTTACCTGGCCGGCCGCCCGGTGCTCCGGGAGCGGATCGACCCCGCCGCGCTGACCGTCGCGGAGGTGGGCGACGGCAACCTGAACCTGGTGTTCGTCTGCGCCGACGCCGCCGGCCGGCGCCTGGTGCTCAAGCAGGCGCTGCCCTACGTCCGGCTCGTCGGGCCGCAGTGGCCGATGACCGTGGAGCGGGCCGGCCGGGAGGCCGCCGCGCTCCGCGCGCACGGCGCGCTGTCCGGGTCGGTCTGCCGCCTCGTCGACTTCGACGCGCAGCGCCACGTCCTCGCCCTGGAGGACCTGTCCGACCACGTGGTGTTCCGCTCCCGGCTGAACGCGGGGGGCCCGCACGCGGGCGTCGTCGAACGGCTGTCGGACTACGTCGCCGACGTCGCCTTCGGCACCTCGTTCCTGGCGCTGGGCGAGGAGGAGTTCCGCCGGCGCGCCGCGGCCGCGGCGAACCCGGAGCTGTGCGCGATCACCGAGGACCTCGTGCTCACCGAGCCCTACCTGGGCGCGGAGCGCAACGGCGTGCGCCCCGCCGCCGCGGAGGCCGTCGCCCGCCTGCAGGCCGACGGCGCCTGGGTCGACGCCGCGCTGGCGCTGCGGCACCGCTTCCTCACCGTGCAGGAGGCCCTGATCCACGGCGACCTGCACACCGGCAGCGTGTTCGTGCGGGGCACCGACGGCGGCGCCGACTTCTCCGTCCGCGTGTTCGACGCGGAGTTCGCCTGCTACGGCCCCGTCGGCTTCGACCTGGGCCTGCTGTGGGCGAACATGCTGTTCGCCGCCGCCCGGGCCGCGGCCCTCGACGAGCCGGACCGGGCCCGGAGCCTCGCGGGGACGGTGGCGCGGAGCTGGGAGCGGTTCGGCGAGCGGCTGGCCGGCCACTGGGCGCGGCGGCACGCGCCGGAGAAGTACCCGGACGCCTTCCTGGCCTGGTGGCTGGGCGAGATCCGCGCGGACGCGCTGGGGTTCGCGGGCTGCGAGGCCGCGCGGCGGACCATCGGCCTGGCCAAGGTCAGCGACCTGGAGTCGCTCGACGACCCGGCGTACGCCGCCGCGGCCGCGACGATGCTGCGGCTGAGCCGGCGGCTGCGGGTGGAGCGGAGCTCGCTCGGCTTCGCCCGGCTGGTCCGGGAGGTCGCGGGCTGACGCCCCGCGGCCCCGTCGGAGCCCGCCGCGGACCTCGGCGCGGCGGCACCGCGCCGCGTGACGCACGATCGGCGGCGTGCGGGAGGACGGCGTGGTCGCGGACGGGCGCAGGCGGCTGCGGCTGCTGCAGGCGGCGACGTTCACGAGCAACGTCGACCGCTTCGCCATCGCGCCGCTGCTCGTGCCCATCGGGGTGGACCTGCGGGCGTCGCTCGCGGGCGTCTCCGCCGTGGCGGGCGGGTACTTCCTCGCCTACGGCCTCGCCCAACCGGTCTGGGGGATCGTGTCCGACCGGGTCGGCCGGGTGCGGGTCATGCGGCTCACGCTGCTCGGCGCGGCCCTGGCCGGGGTGTGCGCGGTCCTCGCGCCGTCGATCGCCGTGCTCGCCGTCACCCGGGCCGTGACCGGGGCCTGCTTCGCCGGGGTGATCCCGACCGCGCTCGTGTACGTGGGCGACGTCTGGCCGGCCCCGACCCGGCAGCGTCCCATCGCGGACATCCTCACGGCCTCGGCCACCGGCATCGCCCTCGCCTCGCTCGGCGCGGGCCTGCTGGCCGACCTCGTCGGCTGGCGGGTCGTGCCGGCCGTGACCGCGGCCGCGGCCGCCGGGCTGGCCGTGGCCCTGCGCGCGTTGCCCGAACCCGACCGGTCGCCCGTGGCTCTGCGGCCGCTGCGGTCCGTCCGGGCGGTGCTGACCTCGCGGTGGGGGCTCCTGGTGCTGGCCGTCGTGCTGGCCGAGGGTGCCGTGGTGCTCGGCGTGCTGACCTACCTCGCGCCCGCCGTGCAGGCGCTGGGGTACCCGGCGTCGGTCGCCGGGCTCGTCGCCGCCTCGTTCGGGATCGGCTCGCTGGCCGGCTCGCGGCTGGTGCGGGCGTCGGTCGCGCGGATCCCGCCGGCCGGGCTGGCGGCGATCGGCGGGGTGTTCCTCGTGGTGGCGTGGGCGCTGCCCGCCGTGGCGGTGTCGGTCACCACGTTGGCGCTGGCCGGTTCCACGGTCGGGGCGTCCTGGGCGTTCCTCCACACGACCCTGCAGACGTGGGCGACGGAGATGGTGCCGGCCGAGCGCGCGACCGCGGTCGCCCTGTTCGCGACGGCGCTGTTCCTCGGCAGCGCGATCGGCACCGCCCTGGTGGCGCCGGCCGCGGACGCCGGCCGCTACCAGGGCGTGTTCGCCGTGGCCGCGGTCGCCGCCGTGCCGGTGGCGGTCGTGGCGGCCTGGGGTCGGCGCCGCTGGGGCGGCCGCGGCGGCGGGCCGGCACCCGTCCGGCCGGACGCCGCCTGACCGCGCGGTGCGGTGGCTCAGGGGCACGGCCCCCCGGGGGGCCGCGCGGCGGGCTTGATCACCTTCATCGTGAACTGCGAGCTCATCCGGGCGACGCCGGGGAGGTCGGTCAGGCTCGCCATGTAGAAGCGCTCGTAGGCGGCGACGTCCGCCACGGCCACCCACACCAGGTAGTCGGGATCGCCGAACATGCGCCGGCACTCGAGCACCTCGTCGAGGGGGACGACCGCCGCCTCGAACGCCTCGATCGTCGCGCGGTCCTTGACCATCATGTCGACGTGCACGAGGACCTGGAAGCCGCGGCCCAGCGCGGCCGGGTCCACCGAGGCGTGGTAGCCGGTGATGACCCCGGCGGCCTCCAGCGCACGGACCCGGCGCAGGCACGGCGACGGCGTGAGCCGCACCTTCTCCGCGAGCTCGAGGTTCGTCATCCGCCCGTCGGCCTGCAGGTGGCGGATGATTGCGCGGTCGACCGGATCCACGGCAGATGATGCTACGGCCGCGCCGCACAGCCGGGAAATCGGCATCTTCGCCGGCCGGAAGGCCCATAGGATGCTCCGGTGACGTCCCGCCGTGGTGATCCTCCCGGACCGGCAGCACCGTCGTCGGACCGCGCGGCGGTCGTCCGCGACGCGCTCGCCGTCGGCGTCGCGACGGGCACCTACGGGCTGTCCTTCGGGGCGCTGTCGACGGCGGCCGGCCTGACGGTGGCGCAGACGTGCGCGCTGTCGCTGCTGATGTTCACCGGGGCGTCCCAGTTCGCCTTCGTCGGCCTGGTCGGCGCGGGCGGCGGGGCGGTGGCCGGCGCCCTGACGGCGGTTCTGCTCGGCGTGCGCAACGGGCTCTACGGGTTGCAGCTGTCCCGGGTGCTCGGGGTCCGCGGGCCCCGGAGGCTGCTCGCGGCGCACGTCGTCATCGACGAGAGCGCCGCCATGGCCCAGGGGCGGTCGAGTCCGGCGCTCGCCCGGACGGGGTTCTGGACGGCGGGCCTCGCCGTCTTCGTGCTGTGGAACCTGGCCACGGCGGTCGGGGCGTGGGGCGCGCGGTCGCTGGCGAGCCCGCAGGCGCTCGGGCTCGACGTGGCGGCCTCCGCGGCGTTCCTCGCCCTGCTCGCACCCCGGATGCGCGGTCGGGAGGCGTGGGCCGTGGCCGTGGCCGCCGCCCTCGTCGCGGTGGCCGCCACGCCGTTCACGCCCGCGGGCGTCCCCGTGCTGCTCGCCGCCCTCGTCACCGGTGCCGCGGTGGCGCGCCGACCCGGCCCGGCCGCTCCCCCGCCCGAGCCGGCCGAGCGGTGACCGCGCTCTGGGCGGCCGTCCTGGCCGGTGCCGCCGGCTGCTACGCGATCAAGCTCGCCGGTCTGTCGCTCCCGGCCCGCGTGCTCCGCAACCCGCGTGTCGAGCGGGCCGGCGCGCTGCTGCCGATCGCGCTGCTGGCCGCGCTGGTCGCGACGCAGACCGTCACCACCGGCCAGCGCCTGGCCCTCGACGCCCGCGCCGCGGGCCTCGCCGTCGCGGTGGTCGCCGTGCTGCTGCGCGCCCCGTTCCTCGTGGTCGTGGCCGTGGCCGCCGGCTCCGCCGCGCTCCTGCGGCTGCTCTGACCCGCCCCCGGGTCCTCCTCCGGCAGGGCGGACACCTGCTCCTGACGGACCGCACCGCCGCCGGCACGCCGGCGGTCGTCGCGCGCGGTCAACGGGTGGCGTTGGTGCGGCACTCGGCGAGGAAACGGGCCCGCTGGTCGGGCTCGGCGAGCCGCCGGGCGGCCCGCTGGCACTCGTCGGTGCGGGCGACGAGCAGGGCGACGAGCGCCGCGACGAGGACGCAGGCGGCTCCGACGGCGAAGGCCCAGGAGAACCCGCCGACGAGCGCCGCCGGCGCCGGGGTCCCGGCGGCCCGGAGCGTCGCGGTGCGCGCGCTGGACACGACCACGCCGACGGCCAGGACCAGGGCGGCGCCGATCTGTCCGGCGCTGTTGAACAGGCCGCTGGCCAGCCCCTGCTCGTCGTCGGACACCCCGGCGACCGAGGCGATGGTGGCGCCGTTGACGGCCAGGCCGAACCCCACCGACACCCCGACCATGGCGGGCAGCAGGTCGGTCCAGTAGTTCGTGCCGGCCGGGACGCCGGTGGCGAACCAGGCGAGCGCCGCGGCCATGACGGCGCTGCCGGCGACCATGATCGCCTTGACACCGAGCCGGCCCACGAACCGGGCGGCGACGTTCGACACGACGATCACCACCACGGCCATCGGGAGGAACGCCACGCCGGTGAGCAGCACCCCGTAGGCGAGGACCTGCTGCAGGTGCAGGGTGAGCACGAACAGCGTCAGGCCGAACGTGCCGGGCACGAGCATGCCCAGGACGTTCGCGGCGGTCAGTGACCGGTTGGCGAAGATGCCGAGCCGGACCAGCGGTTGTCGCGCTCGGCGCTGCACGACCACGAACGCGCCGAGCAGCACGACCGCGAGCGCGAGCGTCCCGAGGGTCACCGCGCTCGAGAGGCCGGCGCGTTCCACGCTCGTCACCCCGTAGACCAGCGCGACCAGGCCGGCGGTGAGGGCGAAGGCGCCGGCGAGGTCGATGTGGCGGCTGCCGCGGGTGCGGCTCTCGGCGAGCAGCGCCGGTGCGGCCAGTGCGGCCAGCACGCCGATCGGCACGTTGACGAACAACACCCACCGCCACCCCACCGTCGCGGTGAGCGCGCCGCCGAGCAGCACCCCCGCGGCGAAACCGGACGCGGCGATGCCACCGAAGATCCCCAGAGCGCGGTTGCGCTCCTCGCCCTCGCGGAACGTGGTCGTCAGCAGCGACAGCGCCGCGGGTGAGGCGAGCGCTCCGCCGAGGCCCTGCAGGGCCCGCGCGGCGATGAGGACGCCCCCGGACGGCGCGAGTCCGCCCACCAGGGAGGCCACCGAGAACAGGACGAGC
>DASVUG010000321.1:0-6617 GCA_036387155.1 Pseudonocardia sp.
GTCGTGCGGCTCGCCCGCGAGTTCCTCGGGCGGGTGCACCCGCCCGCCGCCTGACGGCTCAGCCCTGGACCGCGGTCCGCAGCTCCACCAGGTGCCGGGCGTGGGCGTCGAGCGCCCAGTCCTCGTCGCTGGCCGGCGTCCACGGCCGCACCGGCGTCGAGCGCCCGTCCGGGCCGAGGGCGACCTGCACCAGCGCGCAGTGCGTGGTGAGCCGGCGCTCCTGGCTCTTCGGGTCGCCCGAGCGCACGTGCACCGACACGTGCATGCTGCTGCGCCCGGTGTGCAGCAGGCGGGCCTCGACCTCGACGAGGTCGCCGATCAGCAGCGGCCGGTAGAAGCGGAAGCCGCCGACGTAGACGACCGCGGTCGGGCCCTGCGCCCAGCCGGTCGCGCAGACGAACGCCGCGTCGTCGATCCAGCGCATCACCGTGCCGCCGTGGACCTTGCCCCCGAAGTTGACGTCCGTCGGCGCGGCGAGGAAGCGCAGCACGGGCCGCGGCGCGGTGCCCGCCTCGGTGTACCGCTGCTCCGCCATGGCCGCCTCGATGCGCTGGCGCACCTCGATCCGGCCCGTCGCCTCCTCCTGGCGGGCCCGCTGCCCGTCGGTCCGCGGCTCCCACCGCGGGACCTCGACGGTCGAGCCGTCGGCGTCCACCGCGACGAACACCACCAGGCAGGACGTCGCCGGGGTCGTGGTGCGCGCCTTCGGGTCACCGGAGGACACCGTGACCGCGACGTGCATGCTGCTGCGGCCGGTGTGCACGACCTGGGCGTGCGCCTCGACGATGTCGCCCACGGGGACGGGGCGGGCGAAGCGGACGTCGCCGACGTAGGCGGTGACGCAGTACGTGCCGCTCCAGTTGGCCGCGCACGCGTAGGCCGCCTTGTCGATCCACTCCAGGACGCGCCCGCCCCCGACGCCGCCGCCGGCGTGCCCGGCGTCGGTCGGCGCCGCGAGGAACCGCAGTGTCAGCTCACCCGTGGCGTTCGTCCCCGTGGCCTTCGTCACGGCGCGCCAGCCTGCCACCGACCCCGGGCCGCGGGAAGGCCGGAGCGGGCGACGGC
This sequence comes from Pseudonocardia sp., assembly GCA_036387155.1. Lineage (GTDB taxonomy): Bacteria > Actinomycetota > Actinomycetes > Mycobacteriales > Pseudonocardiaceae > Pseudonocardia. The sequence continues at coordinate 1,066 of DASVUG010000321.1, forward strand.
CGGGGCGCCCCGCGGTTGCCCGCGGGCGGGCGACCGGCCGCCAAGGGATGAACGTGGGGCGCGGCGCCGACACCGCACCGGTGGGGCCTCGTTGCGCAGGCGGTGGCGGACCGGCCGTGACGTGGCCGGACCGTCCCGGCGCGGGGCCGCGGCGGCGGCACCGTCCCGGACCCCGGGGAGGGGTCCCCGGTCCGACCGGAACGGTGTACTACGGTCCGTAGCCGCGCGAGGGGCCCCCGCCATCGGGGATCACCGGATCGAGCGAACACACGAGCACAAGTGCGAGATCAACACCGTAACGATCGTGTCGCGCCGGTCGACAAACCCGCGTACGAGGAGGAGGTGTAGTGCCCTGATGTCACCGCACGAGGGGGGCAACGGCGGGGGAGCGACGGAGGGGCATACACGGTCATCGGCAGGTCGGGGGACACCAGTGACAGAACGCGTGCACGTCGCCATCGTGGGCTACGGGTACTGGGGAAGCAAGCACGTCCGGGTGATGAGCTCGATGCCGGACGTCGCGGTGACGGTCGTCGACAGCGACCTGAACCGCCTGGAGGAGGCGCGGGCGCACTACCCGGCCGTGGCGGGAACCGCCACGGACCTGGCGGACGTGCTCGACCGGGTGGACGCGGTCCTGGTGGCCACGCCGCCGGCCAGCCACTACCCGGTGGCGCTGCAGGCGCTCAAGCACGGCCGGCACGTGCTGGTCGAGAAGCCGATGGCGACGTCGGTCGCCCAGGCCGAGGAGCTGGTCGCCGCCGCGGCCGAGCACGACGTGCAGCTGATGGTCGGCCACACGTTCGAGTACAACCCGGCGGTCCGCCAGCTGCGCGACATCATCCGCAGCGGCGAGCTCGGCCGGGTGCTCTACGTCGACTCCGCCCGGCTGAGCCTGGGGCTCTACCAGCGCGACGTCAACGTCATCTGGGACCTCGCCCCGCACGACATCTCGATCACGTCGTTCCTGCTGGACGAGCTGCCGGTGGCGACGTCGGTGTGGGCGCAGCGCAACGTGGGCCCGCTGCAGGAGGACGTGGCCTACCTGCGGCTGGAGTTCCCGACGACGCACGCCTTCGTGCACGTCAGCTGGCTGAACCCGCGCAAGGTGCGGCGGACGACGGTGGTCGGCGACCGCCGGATGGCCGTCTACGACGACATGTCGGACAACGAGCGCATCCGCATCTTCGACATCGGGGTGGACCCGGGCCGCATCGACGACCCGCACATGGCCCACGAGATGCCGCTGACGTACCGCACCGGTGACATCATCTCCCCGTTCGTGCCCTTTCGGGAGCCCCTGGCGGTGCAGGACCGCGAATTCGTCGACAGTGTCCGCACCGGCGTCCGCTCGGCCACCCCGGGTGAACGCGGGCTCGACATCGTCCGTGTCCTCTCCGCGACGGACGTGGCCCTCGCGACCGGGCAGACCGCCGCGGTCCCCGCTCCCTCCACCCTGCAGACGAAGAGATGACCCCGCCTGTGTCGGATCCCCGCCCCGCCCCCGTTCCCTTCCTCGACCTCGGACGCCTGCACGCGGACCTGCGTGAGCCGTTCGACCTGGCGTGGAAGACCGTCCTCGGGCACGGCAAGTACGTCAACGGCCCCGAGGTGGCCGCGTTCGAGGCCGCGTTCGCGCAGTACTGCGAGGCGGACCGGTGCACCGGCGTCGCCAACGGCACGGACGCCCTCGAGCTGATCCTGGTCGGCCTGGGCATCGGCCCCGGCGACGAGGTCATCGTGCCGACCAACACGTTCGTGGCCACGGCCGAGGCCGTCGTCACGGCGGGCGCGGTCCCGCGGTTCGTCGACGTGCTGCCCGACACCCTGCTGATCGACCCCGCCGCCGTGGAGGCGGCGATCACGCCGCGCACCGCGGCCGTGATGGCCGTCCACCTCTACGGGCAGATGGCGGACATGACCACGCTGTCGGCGATCGCCACCCGCCACGGGCTCGCCCTCGTGGAGGACGCCGCCCAGGCCCACGGCGCCCGCTTCGCCGGCCGCCGCGCGGGCAGCTGGGGCACCGCCGCCGGGTTCAGCTTCTACCCCGGCAAGAACCTCGGCGCCCTCGGCGACGGCGGGGCCGTGGTGAGCAACGACGCCGCGCTGGTCGACCGGATCCGCCGGATCGCCGACCACGGGCGCTCGGCGCACGACCGCTACGTGCACGAGGTCGCGGGGCGCAACAGCCGGCTGGACACCCTGCAGGCGGCGCTGCTGCACGCCAAGCTGGGCGTGCTGGACGCGGGCAACCGCGCCCGCCGCGCCGCGGTCGCCCGCTACCGCGAGGTGCTTCCCGAGTGGTGCACCCCCGTCGGCCTGCACCCGGACGCCGAGGCCGTGTTCCACCTCGCCGTCGTGCAGGTGCCGGACCGGGCCGCCACGACGGCGGCGCTGGACGCCGCCGGGATCGGCTGGGGAATTCACTACCCGGTTCCGTGCCACCTCCAGCCGCCTTACGCGTCTTATGAGGTGAACGAGGTCGGTGGACGCAGCGGGGCGATGCCCGTCGCCGAGGCGGCGGCGGGGCGGATCCTGTCGCTGCCGCTGTCGCCGACGATGGGTTTCGAGCAGGTCGAGCGGGTCGGGAGCGTGCTGCAACGTGCGGAACGGTGACGGCGGGGGCGGGGTGACGGGGAGCGCTCTGCAGCACGATCGGCCGCGCGCCGCGGACCCCGCCCGCGACGCCGGTCGCCGGGGGCTGCCGCGCCACGCCCCGCGCGTGCTGATGTACCACTACTTCGGCGCGGCGCCCGGCGCCGACCCGGAGCGGCTGTTCGTGACCCGCGAGCGGTTCGCCGCGCAGCTGGACCACCTGCAGTCGAGCGGGTGGCACGCGCTGAGCCTCGACGGGTACCTGGCCGCGCTGGACGGGGCGCCGACGCCCCGGCGCTCGTACCTGCTCACGATCGACGACGGGCACGAGTCGGTCGGCCGGCTCGCCGCACCGATGCTCCACGAGCGGGGCATCCCGTCGGTGCTGTTCGTCTGCCCGGGCCTGCTGGGCGGGCGGGCGGGCTGGACGCAGCACTACCCCGAGGAGCGTCTGTCGCCCGCCGACGAGCTGGCGGCCCTGCCGGAGCTGGGCATGGAGCTGGGGGTGCACAGCTGGGACCACAAGCGGATGTTCGGGTTGGGCGAGGCCGAGCTCGACCGCCACGTCCGGCGGTCGCGCGAGGCGCTGCACGCCGCGACGGGCGTGTCGGCCCGCAGCTTCGCCTACCCGTTCGGTACACATGATCTCGCCGCCCGCACGGCCGTCGCCGCCGCGGGCTACGACGTCGCGTTCGCCGTCGCCCGCGAGCACGGCCGCTTCGCCGTGGACCGCGTGTTCGTCCAGAGCACGGACTCGCTGACGGCGTTCACGCTCAAGCTCACCCGGACATACCGAGCGGTCTCGCGCGCAGGCGGTCGGGCCTGGCGCGTGCGCCACCGGGTACGGAGCGCCGCCGCCGCGGCGCGAAGGAGGTAACAGTCCCGTGTCGTCAACGATGGGCAGTCGGCGCAGCCGGCCGCGTCCGCCGGAGCGGTACCGGGGGGTGTCCGTGGTCGAGCAGCCGACCCGCCGGCCTGTGGTGGCCGAACCGTCCTCCACCGCCGCCGAGGGCACCCGTCGCCTCGTGGACGTCCTGGTCGCCACGGTGCTGCTGACGCTGCTGCTGGTCCCGATCCTGCTGATCGCGCTGGCCATCCGCCTGGAGGACCACGGCCCGGCCCTGTTCCGGCAGGAGCGGGTCGGGCTGAAGCGGGGGCGGTTCACGCTGCTGAAGTTCCGCACGATGTCCCCGGGCGGCAGCGACCGCGCGCTGCGGGACCTGATCGCGCGCGAGCTGCGGGGTGAGGACACCGCCGTGAACGGCAGCACGAAGCTCGACGGGGACGTCCGCGTCACCCGCACCGGGTCCTTCCTGCGCAAGACCAGCCTGGACGAGCTGCCGCAGCTGATCAACGTGCTGCGCGGCGACATGACGCTGGTCGGGCCGCGGCCGTGCCTGGACTGGGAGGCGGAGATGTTCCCGCCGGAGTTCGGGCCGCGGTTCTCCGTGCGGCCGGGCCTGACGGGGCTGTGGCAGGTCAGCGGGCGCAGCGCGCTGGGCACGCTGGACATGCTCAAGCTGGACGTCGTCTACGTGCGCACCCGCTCGCTGCGGTCCGACCTCGGCATCCTGCTCCGCACGGCACCGGCCCTGCTGCGCAGCCACACCCGGTGACGACCGCGTTCGTCGCGACGACCGGTGGGCACCTGACGCAGCTGGTGGCGCTGGCCGAGCGCCTCCCGCCGGAGCGGCCCGGGACGGCGGACCCGGGCACCTCCGACGCGGTGTGGGTGACGCACGCGAACGAGCAGAGCACGTCCCTGCTCGCCGGGCGGGACGTCGAGTACGTCCCGTACATCGGCGTGAAGGACGTGCGCGGGGTGCTGCGCAGCGTGCGGCACGCGCACGCGCTCTACCGCAGCCGGCGCCCGCGCCGGGCCGTGTCGACCGGCTCGGGCATCGCCCTGGCCTACCTGCCCTACCTGGCCGCGCGCGGGGTCGAGTGCCACTACATCGAGAGCGCCGCCCGGGTCGGCGGCCCGTCGGTGACGGGCCGCGTCCTGCGCCGGGTGCCGGGCGTGCGCACCTACACCCAGTACCGGCACTGGAGCGGGCCGGGCTGGCACTACGGCGGCAGCGGCTTCGACGCGTTCACCGCCGACCCCGAGGAGCGCGTGCTCGGCGACCGCGTGCGCGTCGTCGTCACCGTCGGCACGGCGGTGGAGTTCCCGTTCTCCCGGCTGTTCCGGGCGCTCGTGCCGCTGCTCACCCCGGGCGGCGCGCTCGAGCGGGCGACGGGCCGGACGGTGGAGGTGCTGTGGCAGACGGGGTGCAGCCCCGTCGACGACCTGCCCCTGTCCCCCACCCCCATCCTGCCGGCCGCGGACCTCGCGAGCGCCCTGGCGGCGGCGGACGTCGTCGTCAGCCACGCCGGGACCGGCTCCGCGCTCGCGAACCTGGCCGCGGGCCGGTTCGCGGTGGTCGTGAACCGGCTCGCGGCGTTGGACGAGGCGGGCGACGACCACCAGCGGGAGCTGGCCGAGGAGCTGGCCGCCCGCGGCCTCGCCGCGTTCCGGGCCCCGGAGCAGATCACCGTCGACGACCTGCTGGCCACGCTGAAGACCACGATCCGGAGGGTGGACGCCGTGCCGCCCTTCGGGTTGCGCTGACGCGCCGCGAGCGTTGAGGGCATTGTGGTGACCGTGAACCCTGCTGCGCCGAACCCCGTCGTGCTTGACCGGGCCGACGCCGTCCCCGCCGCCGGAAGCGCTGTCGGGACCGTCGCCGTGGACCCGATCTCGGACCCGCGCTGGCACGCGCTCGCGACGTCGCGGGCGTTCGGGCCCGGGGTGGGCCTGTTCACCTCCCCGCCCTGGCTCGCCGCGGTGTGTGGCACCTACGGCTTCACCGCCAGCGCCCGGGTCGCGGTGGACGCCGCCGGCCGCCCGACCGGCGGCTTCGCCTGGGTGGACGTGGAGGACCCGCGAGGGCGGCGGCGGCTCAGCCTGCCGT
>DASVUG010000322.1:0-5296 GCA_036387155.1 Pseudonocardia sp.
CGGGGACGTCCGCGCCCGTCCACGACACGCACGGTAGTGCGTGGCGCCGACGGGGACCCGGCAGGTGGCCGTACCCGGCGAAGGGCGCGCGGGGCGCCCGGCGCCGTGCCCGCGGGTGGTTCCGGACGGGCGTGCGGGGAGCGGTCGCGGGGGGTCAGGCGGGGGTGACGCCGAGGTGGCGGAGGAGGGCCAGCTCGACGCGGTCCAGCTCGTCGCCGACGGCGCGGTGGGCGGTGCGGCGCCGCTGCGCCGGCATCTGCTCGGCCGCGCGGACGGCGACGGCCAGGTCCGCCAGGCGCGGACGGGTGTCGGCGACGAAGCGGCGCGCGTCGGCCGGGGCGTCCGTGCGGTCGTCGAGGGCGGTCAACGCCTCGGCGAGGCGGTCGATCCGGGCGTGCAGCGCGCCGCCGCGGCCGGTGTAGGCGTTGAGCCGGTCGGGCGTGACGCCGAGGCGCGCCGCCTGGTAGGCGTCCCAGCGGGCCCGGGCGACGCCGGCGGCCGCGAGCGCGTACGGGGCGAGCAGCGGCAGCACGGCCCGGCCCACGCCGATCAGCCGCCGGGCCCGCGCCGGGGTCATCGGCGGGCGACCGCTCCGCACGTCCTCGCCGGCCTTCTCGACGGCGGCACCCGCGCGCCGCGCGGCGCGCCCGGTCCCGCGGGCGGCGCTCCCGGCGACCTTCGTCGCCGCACCGCCGACCTCGCCGGCCACGGCCGCGTCCACCGCGGTGCCCACCACCGGTGCCACCGGGGGCCGCCGTCGCCGTGCCATCTGGTCCTCCTCGCGCGGGCCCGGTACGGCACCGGGGTCGCCAGCCTAGGACACGCCCCCCGACCCGCACCGTCCCGTCTTCCCGCGCGTGCGCCGGCCCCGGCGGCGCCCCCGCGCTGCTGAACCTGCGCGCTCGCGCTGTCGAACGTGCGCGCTCGCGCTGCTGAACGTGCGCACTCGCGCGGCGCGGGAAGTGTCGGGGGCGGTCACTACCCTCCGGACCATGACGGCGCCCGCGGACCCGATGCCGGCGTCCGGCCGCGACGCGCCGCCGGGCGCCGTGGTCGTGTCCCTGGACGGCATGGCCACCACGCACTGCCGCCGCCGCATCCACCTCGACCACGACCCGTCGGCCGTCTCCGCGCCGCGGGCCCTGCCGGACCCGGCGCTGGCGCAGCGGCGGGCGGACGCCGCGGAGTACCGGGCGCGGATGGCCGCGACGCTGGCCGCGGCGAACGGCCCCGCCTGGCACGCGGTCCCGGCCGACGCCACGGACCGGGCCGGCGCCACGGCCGCCGCGGTGGCCGCCGGGGCCCGGTACGTGTGGGGGGCGGTGCTGCCGCCCGGCCCCGGCCGCCGCGGGCACGCCGAGCTGCTCGTGCGCCGGCCCGGTGGCGGGTACGTCCCCGTGATCGTCGTCCGGCACCGGGTCAGCGACCCGGGGACGGGCGCGCTCACCACGGCCCTGCCGCGGGTGGACCCGGAGGAGGCCGCGCCCGACGGGCGGCGCAAGCCCCGCTCCCAGCCGCGGGACCTGCTCCGGTTGGCGCACCTGAACCGCATGCTGGGCGCCGCGGGATGGGCGCCGCCGCCGGGAGACCGGCTGCGCGACCACGGCGGCGTCGTCGGGATGGACGCGGACGTCGTGGTCTGGCACGACCTGCGCGCCGAGCACTGGCCGGGCGCCCGCAGCACCCTGGCCGAGTACGACGCCCGGTTCGCCGACCGCGTGGCCGTCGCCACCGCGGCCGCCACCGGCGCACCCGCGCTCGCCCGGCCGTCGCGGATCACCGAGTGCCGCCGCTGCCCCTGGTGGCCGACGTGCGCCGCCGAACTCGAGCGCGAGCAGGACGTCAGCCTGGTCGTGCGGGGCGACGACGCCACGGCGCTGCGCGCGGCGGGCGTCACCACGGTCGCCCGGCTGGCGGCGCTGGACCCGTCCGCGGAGCCGCCCGTCCCGATCTACGGCGCGCCGTTCCCGGACCTCGTGGTGCTGGCCCGCGCGTGGCAGCGGGGGCTGTCGGTGGTCCGCCGGGTGCCGGCGGTGCCGGTGCCGCGCGCGGACGTCGAGGTGGACGTCGACATGGAGAGCTTCGGCGAGTCCGGGGCGTACCTGTGGGGCACGCTGCTCAGCCGGCCTGGTGGCACCGTCGCCGGCGACGAGCCGGAGGGCTACCGCGCCTTCGCGACGTGGGAGCCGGTGCCGACGCCGGACGAGGCCCGCTCCTTCGCCGAGTTCTGGACGTGGCTCTCGGCCGTGCGCGCCCGGGCCGCCGCGACGGGCCGCACCTTCGCCGCGTACTGCTACAACGAGCAGGCCGAGAACCGCTGGCTCCTGGGCTCGGCGCGGCGCTTCGCGGGCCGGCCCGGTATCCCCGCGGTCGCCGAGGTCGAGGCGTTCATCGCCGACCCGGCGTGGGTGGACCTGTTCGGCGTGGTCGGCGAGTGGTTCCTCTGCGCCCACGGCAAGGGGCTCAAGCGGGTCGCCCCCGCGGCCGGGTTCGCGTGGCGGGACCCGGAGGCCGGCGGGGAGAACTCCATGCGCTGGTACCGCGACGCGGTCGGGATGGACGGCGCCGCCCCGGACGCGGACCAGCGGCGCCGGCTGCTGGAGTACAACGCGGACGACGTCGCAGCGACCCGCGCGCTGCGCGAGTGGATGACCTCCCCCGCGATCGAGGAGGTGCCGCTGGCGGGCGACCTCCAGGTCGACGGCTCGGCCGCCGCTATCCGGACGTAACGGACGACCGCGGCGCTTGGAGGCCGTCCGGTCCGGGCACTTCCGGGACGTGACGACCGAGGACACCTTCACCGTCGAGCCGTGGTGCCTGCGCGAGCCCCGCCTGCAGCTCGACGCGCTGGCCAGCGTCGAGACCGTCCTGACGGTGGCGAACGGCAACCTCGGCGTGCGCGGCACCCTCGACGAGGGCGAGCCGGTCGGCATGCCCGGGACCTACCTCGCCGGCGTCCACGAGCTGCGCTCGATGGTCTACACCGAGACCGGCGCCGGTGACCCGGAGGCCACCGAGACGCTGGTGAACACCATCGACGGCACGTCCGTCCGGCTGCTCGTCGACGGGCACCCGCTGGACGTGCGCACCGGCGTCCTGGAGCACCACGAGCGGGTGCTGGACCTGCGGGCCGGCACGCTGACCCGCTCCCTGCGGTGGCGCTCGCCGGGCGACCGCCCCGTCGAGGTCACCTCCACCCGGCTGGTGTCGCTGGACCAGCGCGGCGTGCTGGCCCTGCGCTACGCCGTCCGCGCGCCCGAGCGGCCGGTGGAGGTCGTCGTGCAGTCCGGGCTGGTGGCCAACGCGCAGCAGCCCGACCTGCCGGCCGACCCCAGCGCGGAGGACCTGCTCGCGCACCCCCTGGATCCGCGCGAGCACGACGCGGACGGCGGGCGGCTCACGCTGCTGCACCGCACGGCGCGCACCGGCCTGCTGGTCGGCGCCACCGCCCACCACGACTTCACCACGTCCGACGGCGCCACGGACGTCGAGTCCCACGGCGAGGCCACCCCGGACCACGCCCGCTTCAGCGTCCGCGTCCGGCTGGAGCCGGGCCAGCAGGTGACGCTGACCAAGCTGGTGGCCTACGCGTGGTCCGCCGGGGACGCCCCGACCGGTCGAACGCTGCCCGCGCTGCGCGACGAGCTGTCCGGCGCGCTCACCGTCGCCCGGCACGAGGGGTTCGACGGGCTGCTCGCCCGCCAGCGCGCCCTCCTCGACGAGTTCTGGGAGTGCGCGGACGTCGAGGTCGACGGCGACCCGGAGCTGCAGCAGGCCGTCCGGTTCGCCCTGTTCCAGCTGCTCGGGGCCACCGCCCGGGCCGAGGGGCGGGCGATCGCGGGCAAGGCGCTGACCGGCACCGGCTACGAGGGCCACGCCTTCTGGGACACCGAGACCTTCGTCCTGCAGGTCATGACGGCGCTGCGGCCCGAGGTCGTGCGCCACGCCCTGCAGTGGCGCCACGCGACGCTGCCGGCCGCCCGCGAGCGCGCCCGCACGCTCGACCTCGCGGGCGCGGCGTTCCCGTGGCGCACGATCACCGGCCCGGAGTGCTCGGGCTACTGGCCGGCCGGCACGGCGGCGTTCCACGTCAACGCCGACGTGGCCGACGCCGCGCTGCGCTACGTCGACGCCACCGGCGACGAGCGGTTCGCCCGCGAGGTCGGGGTCGCGCTGCTGGTGGAGACCGCCCGGCTGTGGTGCTCGCTGGGCCACCGGGGCCGCGACGGCCGCTTCCACGTCTTCGGCGTGACCGGGCCCGACGAGTACAGCGCGCTCGGCGACGACAACGTCTACACGAACCTGATGATGCAGCGGAACCTGCGCGGCGCCGCCGCGTGGGCGCGGCGGTACCCGGAGTCCGCCGAGGCCCTGGAGGTCACCCCGGACGAGGTCGCGGGGTGGGAGCGGACGGCCGCCACCGTGCACGTGCCCTACGACGAGGAGCTCGGCGTGCACCCCCAGTCGGCCGGCTTCACCGACCAGCCCCGCTGGGACTTCGCCGGCACGCCCGAGGAGCGCTACCCGCTGCACTCGCACTACCCCTACCTGCAGCTCTACCGCAAGCAGGTCGTCAAGCAGGCCGACCTCGTGCTGGCGCTGTTCCTGCGCGGCGACGCCTTCTCCGACGACGAGAAGCTGCGCGACTTCACCTACTACGAGGAGCTCACCGTCCGGGACTCGTCGCTGTCGGCGTGCTGCCAGGCCGTCGTCGCGGCGGAGGTCGGGCTGCCCGACCTCGCCCACGAGTACGTCGTGGAGTCCGCGCTCGCCGACATCCGCGACGCCGAGCACGACTCGTCGGACGGGCTGCACGTCGCGGCGCTCGCCGGGACGTGGCTCGCGCTGGTCTGCGGCTTCGGCGGGCTCCGGCACACCTACGCGGGCCACGCCTCGACGGAGCCGGCCCCGGCCGACGGCAGCGACGACGACGGCAGCGACGACGACGGCGACAACGGCGGGGGCGACAGCGGCGGCGACCTGTCGTTCCGCCCCGTGCTGCCCGACGTGCTGACCCGCCTGCGCTACCGGCTGCTGTTCCGCGGCCGCCTGCTGCGGGTCACCGTCGAGCCGGGCCGCGCCACCTACGAGCTGCTGCGCGGCGACCCGCTCACCGTGCTCCACGAGCACGAGACCGTCGAACTCAGCGGCGAGCCCGTCACCCGGTCGACGACACCGCGGCCGCGGCCGCCGCTGCCCGCGCAGCCGCCGACCCGCGCGCCCGGTCGGGGTTCGCTGCGCGACGACAGCAGCCCGGGCACCCCGCCCTCGGCGGGCGCCCGCAACCAGCGCTGAC
>DASVUG010000323.1:0-3894 GCA_036387155.1 Pseudonocardia sp.
GGAGGTAGTCGGGGTCGCCGAAGAGCCGCTGGGCCGCCAGGACGTGCGGGACCTCGGCGACGGCGCGCTCGAAGGCGTCGACGGTGTCGCGGTCCGCGGCGCGCATCGTGACGAGGACGAGCGCCTCGAACGCGAGCCCGAGCGCGGCGGCGTCGAGCACCGCGCGGTAGCCGCTGATCGCGCCGGAGCGCTCCAGGGCGCGCAGCCGGCGGTGGCAGGGCGACACGCTCAGGCGCACGCGGTCGGCGAGCTCGGTGAGGGTGAGCCGCCCGTTCCGTTGCAGCTCGGCAAGGATCTTCCGGTCCACGTCGTCCACGGCGAAGATCCTGCCCCGGAATCGGTCTCTGGCGGTGAAGAACGCGAACACCTTCCGCGCGTTCGTCCCTAGCCTTCCCGGTTGAGAGGTCGGACGGGGAGGTGCGGGCATGGCGGCCGGTTCCGTCGCCGCGTTCTGGGCGGTGTCGTTCCTGCTGGTGGTGACGCCGGGAGCGGACTGGGCGTACGCGATCGCGGCGGGGCTCCGGCACGGCACGGTGCTGCCCGCGGTGGCGGGGCTCCTGGTCGGGCAGATGGCGGTGGCGGCGGCGGTCGCGGCGGGCGTCGCCACCCTGGTCGCCCGGTCACCGCTGGTGCTCGTCGGCCTGACGACGGCGGGGGCGGTGTACCTGGTGTGGTCGGGCATCGGGATCCTGCGCCGGCCGCCCCACCCGGCCGCCGGGCACGGGGGCGTGCCCGACCCGTGGGTGGACCAGGTGGTGCGGGGCGCCGGCGTCAGCGGGCTGAACCCGAAGGTGTTCCTGCTGTTCCTGGCACTCGTGCCCCCGTTCACCACCCCCGGCGCGGCGTGGCCGGTCGCCGTGCAGGTCGTGGTGCTGGGGCTGGTGCACACGGCGAGCTGCGCGGTGGTCTACACGGCCGTCGGCGCGGGAGCGCGCCGCGTGTCGGCCGCACGACCCGCCGCGGCGCGGGTGGTGTCCCGGGTCTCGGGCACCACCATGATCGCGATCGGCGTGGTGCTCCTGGCCGGGCAGCTGGCCGGTGCGGGGATCGCCCCGCCCGGGTGACCGCGGGAGGCCGCGGCGGGTCAGTCCCGGGCCGCCGTGCCGGGGCCGGCCGGCCGCGGCAGCGGCGTCGGGTCGACGACCACCAGGTCGCCGGGGGCGATGCAGCCGCCGACCAGCTCGTAGCCCCACGAGCGCAGCTCGTAGCGGCCCGGGTCGTCACAGCCGGCCGTGCGCGCGGCGACGACCGCTCCGACGGCCAGCGCGGCGGCCACGACCAGCGGTGCGATGTCCCGCACACGTGTCATTCGTCGTCCCCCTGCGGCGCCGACCCCGCCCACCTCGGGCTCGCGAACGCCGTTACCGAGGACACTACCGGCCGCGGCGGCGGCCCGCGCTGCCGTCCCGACGCGTCGCTCAGCCGGTGAACGGCTCCGCGGACGCCAGGGTGACCTTCATGCTGCCGCCGTCGGGCAGGCGGTACTCGCGCGTCTCGCCGACGCGGGCCCCCAGCAGCGCCGCGCCCAGCGGGGAGTGCGGGGAGATGACGTGGAGGTCGCCGTGGCTGCCCTCCTCGCGCGACCCGAGCAGCACCTTCTCGGCGTCCGACGGGTCGTCGTCGTAGTGGATCGTCAGGACCATGCCGGGGGACGCGGTGTCCGAGGCCGTCGGCGCGGTGCCGACCTGCGCGGTGCGCAGCAGCTCCTGCAGCTGGCGGATGCGGGCCTCCTGCTGGCCCTGCTCCTCGCGGGCGGCGTGGTAGCCGCCGTTCTCCTTGAGGTCGCCCTCCTCGCGGCGGGCGTTGATCTCCGCGGCGATGACCGGGCGGTTCGCGATCAGCGAGTCCAGCTCGTTCTTGAGCCGGTCGTAGGCCTCCTGGGTCAGCCAGGTCACCTGCGTGTCCACGGTCATCACTCCTCCAGCGGTCCTGTCGTGCACCCCGCGGGCCTGACGGTCCGTCGGGTCGAGCAGCCCGACGCGGTCGGTAGGTGTGCGGCGCCCGGGGTACGAGCTCGAACCCCGAGTAAGGAAAAACACGACCCGCCTGCGGGCCGTGCGCTGCTCACCGTAACACCTTCGCGACCGGTTCGTCGTGGTCCTTCGGCGAACGGTCGGGGTCCGGCGGAAGTTCCGCGGCCGTATCACCGCTGGTCACGCCCTCGGCGAACGCCCGGGAAGCCATGGACGCCCCCCGGCGTTGGGCGGTGGGACAGGAACTGTCGGGACGGCGTGCCACCATCGCGCCCGAACCCCGGCCGGGCGTGCCGGCCGGCGCCGTGACCCCGGCCCGACCCGACGCGCCACCCCGCAGAACCCGGAAGGATCGCGGCACCCGATGTCGACCCCCGAACAGCTCCGTCCCGACCGCGTCGGCGACGGTCCCCTGCGCATGATGACCGTCCACGCGCACCCGGACGACGAGTCCAGCAAGGGCGCGGCCACCTGCGCGAAGTACGTCGACCAGGGCCAGGAGGTCATGGTCGTCACGTGCACCGGCGGGGAGCGGGGCAGCATCCTCAACCCGGCGATGGACAAGCCGGGCGTGTTGGAGGACATGCCGGCGATCCGGCGGGCCGAGATGGCCCGCGCCGCGGAGATCCTCGGCGTGGAGCACCGGTGGCTGGGCTACGTCGACTCCGGTCTCCCGGAGGGCGACCCGACGCCGCCGCTGCCCGAGGGCTCCTTCGCGCTCGGGGACCTCGACGAGCAGGTGGGCGCGCTCGTCGCGGTGGTCCGCGAGTTCCGCCCGCACGTCCTCGTCACCTACGACGAGACGGGCGGCTACCCGCACCCGGACCACATCCGCTGCCACGAGATCTCGGTCGCCGCGTTCGACGCCGCGGGGGACCCGGAGCGCTACCCGGACGCCGGCGCGCCGTGGCAGCCGCTGAAGCTGTACTACTCCCACGGGTTCTCCCGCGCCCGGCTGGAGGCGTTCCACACCGCGCTGCTCGCCCGCGGCCTGGAGTCCCCGTACGGGGAGTGGCTGGAGCACTGGCCGGCGGACCGGCCCGACCCGGCGTCGCGGGTGACCACGCGCGTGCAGTGCGCGGACTGGTTCCCCACGCGGGACCGCGCCCTGCTCGCCCACGCCACGCAGATCGACCCCGACAGCCGCTGGTTCCTCGTGCCGCGGGACCTGCAGGCCGAGCTGTGGCCGACGGAGGACTACGAGCTGGCCCGCTCGTTGGTCGACTCGTCGCTGCCAGAGGACGACCTGTTCGCCGGCATCGCGGTACCGGCGGGGGCGCGCCGGGCCAGCTGACCGCGGCCCGCCGGTAGACTCGGTCCGGTGGAGGTCGCGACGGTGCTGGTGGACCTGGGAGCGGGGCCGGTCGGCCACGCCGTCCCGCTCGTCGTCGCGCAGGACCAGACACCGCCGCCCGACAAGGGCGCGGAGTTCGGCAAGGCGTCCCCGGTCGGCCTCGTCGTCATCCTGCTCCTGCTGATCGCCACGGTGTTCCTGATCCGCTCGATGACCAAGCACCTGCGCCGCGTCCCGTCGTCGTTCGGCCCGCCGGAGGAGCGCGCGGCGGGGGAGCACCCGGCGGGCGGGGACCGTGGGGCCGCCGCACCCGGGGCGGCCGGCGAGGCCCCGCCGCACACCCCCGGCGCCGGCGCCACCGAGCGCTGAGCCGCCGGCGTCACCGAGCGCTGAGGCGCCGGACGCCGGGCAGCGGGACGCCGCCGCGGGGTGCTCATCGCCCGGCCGCTGAGCCGTTGAGCGCGCGGGAGCTGGGCCGCTGAGCGCTCGGGCGTTGAGCCGCTGAGCCGCTGAGCGCTCGGGCGCTGAGCCGTTGGGCGCCCGGGTGCCGGAACGCCGGGCGGCCGTCGCGGTCCGCAACCGACAGGTGGTCCGGCCGGCCCCGTGGCGCGGACGCGCCGTCGCGGA
>DASVUG010000324.1:0-5473 GCA_036387155.1 Pseudonocardia sp.
GCGCAGCGCGGGGGTGCGGGCCAGCCGGATCGGGGCCGGGATCGGGACGTCGGACGGGTGGTGCACCGCGGTGTTGCCCAGCACGAGGGCGGCGAGGCGGCGCGGGGAGGAGGCGGCCGGGGGGACGACCGCCGCGTCCGCGTCGAGGCCCGGGGCGTCGTCGCCCCGGCTGTGGTGCGCCACGGCCCAGCCCAGCCCGATGATCCCGCCCCAGTCGTGCCCGGCGACGACGACGGGCCCGGTGACGTCGAGGGCGGCGAGCACGGCGTCGAGGTCGGCCACCCGCCGGGCCAGCGTCCGCACGCCGGGGGGCCGGTCGGAGAACCCCATGCCCAGCTGGTCCACCGCCACCACGCGCCACCCGGGCGGAGCGGCCGCGACCACGCCGCGCCACAGGTAGGACCACGTCGGGTTGCCGTGGACGCAGACGACGGTGCCGCCCGGCCGCCCGGCGATCCGGCGGTCGCGGTCCAGGACGTGCCAGGTGTGCCCGCGCGCGTCGGTGACCAGCCGCGACCAGGCCGGCTCCAGCCCGGGCAGGCCGGGCGGGGGCAGGCGGGCCCCGTCCACGGCGACGCCGTCGGTCACGTCCGCCCCCCCGGTCCCGAGTGCGCGGACCGTCACCACACGACCTCGGTGCAACACCCGTTGAGCCCCGACCCGACGCCCATCAGCATCACGCGGTCCCCCGGCTGGAGGGTGTCGACCTGCGTGGCGAGGGTGAACGGGATCGACGCCGGCCCCATGTTGCCGCGCGTCGGGAACGAGCGCGGCACCCGGTCCGGGTCGATCCCCAGCGTCTTGCACATGGCGGCGGTGTGCACCTGGGAGACCTGGTGCGCGACGTAGCGGTCCATGTCCGACCAGTCGAACTCCGCCCGCGCGTCGGCCCACATCGCCCCGGAGATCGCCATGCCGGCGTCGAGCAGCCCCTTGGCGTCGGTGGTCATGGCGTTGAGGTCGCCGACGCACAGCGTGTGGTGCTCGGTGGCGGCGCGCAGCACCGAGCCGACGAGGCGGTGCCCCTCGGGGTGGGCGTCGTGGCGGCCCAGCACCATCGCCGCCGCGCCCGAGCCGAGCGTCAGCGTCGCGAACTGGTCCAGCACGTCGGTGCGGCTCGCGTCGGGGCGGGTCAGCCGGGCGAGGGTGTTCTCCTGGATCTCCCGGGTGCCCTCGCCGTCCACGATCAGCGCGTAGTCGATGCGGCCGGCGTCGATCATCATCGCGGCCAGCTGCATGCCGTTGAGGAAGCCGAGGCAGGCGTTGGCCACGTCGAAGTTCAGGCACGTCGTCGGCAGCTCGAGCGCGTGGTGCACGGCGCAGGCCGCCGAGGGCTCCAGGTGCGCCCGGCTCACCGAGGTGTCGACCAGCAGCCCGACCCGGGCAGGGTCCACGCCGGCCTCGGCCAGCGCCTTGGCGCCCGCCATCGCGGCGGCGTCGGTGAACCCGACGTCGTCGGGCCACCAGCGGCGCTCGGTGATGCCGGCCAGGTTGCTCAGCAGGCCGGGTCGCAGGCCCACCCGCCGGTAGGTGACGGCGAGCTGCTCGTCGAGCTCGGCGGAGGTCACGACGCGCGGGGCGTCGACCCCGCAGACGGACAGCACCGCCGTGTTCGCGTAGCGCTGGGTCGCATTACCACTCATCGACTGCCTCTCCTACCGGTGACGTCTTCCGTGGATACCACGGCAGACCGCGGGGAACGGGGCGCGAATACCCCGGACGTGCCGGTCGTCTCCCTCTCCATTCCCCTCATCGGGGCGGGGACACCGGCCGGGGGCGAGGCGGTTGACACGGGCGCGCGGCGGATATCCGGCCGCCGTGGCGGAGGTGCGGCGCGGGACCGGGGCCGGGGCGGACGCGGTGTGGTCGGTGCTGTCCGACGGCTGGCGGCTGCCGACGTGGGTCGTCGGCGCGGCCCGGGTGGACGCCGTCGACGCGGCCTGGCCGGCGGTCGGGGCGCGGCTGCGCTACCGCATCGGCGCGTGGCCGGTGCTGCTGCCCGGCGTGGCGGAGGTCACGGCCAGCACGCCCGGCCGGGAGCTCGCGCTGCACGGCCGGACGCCCTTCGGCGGGGTCGACGTGCGGCTCACGCTCACCGCGGCGGCGGGGGGCACCGAGCTGCTGATCGCCGAGGACGTGGTGTCCGGTCCCGCCCGGCTGGTGCCGGCGCGGCTGCGGGCGGCGGGGATCGCGGCCCGCAACGTCGAGACCCTGCGGCGGCTCGCGCTGCTCGCGGAGGCGCCGGCTCCGTGACCCGCCCCCGGCGCGGGGGCGGCGCGCGGTTGGACGGCGCGCGATCGGGTCATCCCGGGCCGTGGCCCGGTTCCGACGACGGCGGTACGACCCGTACGACGACCCCTACGGCGAGTACGACCCCTACGACCCGCGCAACCGGGGCCGGTGGGGGCCGCCCCGCCGGTACTACCGCCCCGCGCCCGGCGGCTCGTGCCTGCGCGACGCCTGCCTGCTCCAGACCGGCTGCTGCGTGGCGGAGAGCCTCGACGGCAACTGCCTCGTGCTGACGCTGCTGACCGGCCCGCAGCTGCTCGCGGTGCTGGCGTCGCGCGCGCACCCGGGCCGCGCCGCCCGGCGACGGGCCCCGGCGGACCGCGTCGTGGACGCCATCCGCGTCTACCAGCGCGAGGTCAGCGCCCGGCGGCCGCCGGTGTGCCGCTTCACCCCGTCGTGCTCGGAGTACGCCGCGCGGGCCGTCACGGCGCACGGCGCGGCCCGCGGCGGCGTGCTGGCCCTGCGCCGGCTCGTCCGCTGCCGGCCGGGCGGACGCCGCGGACCCGACCCCGTCCCCGCCTGACCCCGGTTGCAGGAAAGCCACCTTCATGCAACCACGCCGCATGAAAGTGGCTTTCCTGCATACCTGGGCGTACGTACCCGGGCCGGCTACCGCGCCCCGTCCTCGCGGGCCGCGCGGACGGCCTCCGGCTCCTCCTCCAGGTCCAGCGCCGCCCCGATCAGGGCGAGGTGGCTCAGGCCCTGGGGCAGGTTGCCGAGGAACGCGCCGTCGGCGGGGTCGATCATCTCGGCGAGCACGCCGACGTCGTTGGCCAGCGGCACCAGCTCGCCCATCAGGGCCCGCGCCTCCTCCGTGCGGCCGCACGCGTGCAGCGCCGACACCGCCCAGAACGACGGCGCCACGAACGCCGCCTCCTCCTTCGCCGCGCCGCTGTAGCGGTGCAGCAGCGGCCCGCTGCCCAGCTCGGCGCGCAGCGCGTCGACCGTCGCGGACATGCGCGGCCCCACGTCGAAGCCGCTGCCGGCGTGCAGCAGGATCGAGGTGTCCAGCTCGTCGGTGCCCGGGTACCAGACGAACGCGCCCCGCCGCGGCGACCAGCAGTGCTCGTGCACCCACGCCGCGATCCGCTCCGCCTCGGCCGCCCAGCGCGCCGGGTCACCGGGGATCTGGCCCACACCGGCGAGGTGGTACGCGCAGCGCAGCGCCTGCCAGCAGCTGAGCTTGGACGAGGTGTAGTGCTCCCGGCGCTCGAGCTCCCACAGCCCGGCGTCGCGGTGGCGCCACGCGTCGCAGGCCTGGTCGGCCAGGCCGGCGAGCAGGCGGGCCGTGCCCGGGTCGAGGACGTGGCCGTGGTCGACGTAGAGCCGGACCATGTCGAACACGTCGCCGAAGACCGACAGCTGCAGCTGGTCCGCCGCCGCGTTGCCGACCACGACGGGCCCGATCCCGCGCCAGCCCGGGACCTCGGGGTACTCGGGCGGGGCCGGCAGGCCGCCGTCGAGCCGGTAGAAGACCTGCATCCGCGGCCCGTGCCGGTGGATCGCGTGCAGCAGCCAGCTCACCGCCGCCTGCGTCTCCTCGGCCAGCCCGAGCCGGAACAGCGCCTTGAGGCTGTAGGCCGCGTCGCGGATCCACGCGAAGCGGTAGTCCCAGCACTTCCCCCCGTCCGCGCCGCCGCTCTGTCCGATCCCTCCGGGGTTCTCGGGCAGCGACGTCGTGGCGGCCGCGGCGATCGACCCGCTGGGCCCGTGCACGAGCAGCTTGAGCATCAGCGCGCTGCGGGTGACGGCGTCGCTCCACGGCCCGCGGGCGGCGACGCCGTCCGACCAGCCGCGCCACGCCGCGACCGTCCGGTCCAGGTTGGCGTCGACGTCGCGGGGCGCGCTCAGGTGCAGCGGCTCGTTCGCCGAGGCGGTCACGCCGAGGACGTGCCGGCTCCCGGCGCGCGCGGTGAACGTGCCGTGCACGGAGCGGTCGGTGACGGAGATGTCGGCCTCGCCGAGCAGGCGCACGCCCATCGTGACGTCGTGGACCCGCAGGACGGTGCCGTGCACCGTGTCGTGCGCCCACGGCGAGGCCGCGTTCAGGCAGGTCCCGGGGACGACGGCGAAGTGCATCGGGACCCGCCCGGCCAGCCCGTCGACCCGCCGGGCGAGCTCGGTCCACGGCAGCCGCCCGGCGACGCCGGTGTTGAGCCCGTCGGTGACGCGGACGGTGCCCGACGCCGTCACGTGCGTGGTCTCCAGCACCGCCGTGCCGGGCAGGTAGCGGCGCGTCGTCGTCGCGGGCTCGACGGGTGCGAGCTCGAGCCGGCCGCCGTCGCGGGCGTCCAGGATCGCCGCGAACGTCGGGCAGGAGTCCAGGTCGGGGATCGGCCACCAGTCGACGCGGCCGTCGCGCGCGACGAGGGCGACGGTGCGGGTGTCGCCGATCGGGGCGTAGGAGCGCAGGTCCGCGTACCCGTCGGTGCGCCCGTCGGTGCCGCCCTCCCGCCGGGGGGCGGGCACGGTCGCGGGGTCGAGCTCGGGGGCGGGCAATGGGTCCTCCGCTTCGGGACGGGCGGGTCGTCGCGGCCGGTCGCGCCCGCCGTCGTCGCGACCAGTCTCCCCCGGGTGCCCCGGATCGCCCCCCGCACCCGGACGGCTGATCGATGCGAGCGGGACGTCACCGCTGCCGGGCGAGCACCGGTGTCGCGCTCGGATCGATCACGGGCGGATGATCGATCCGAGAGCGACCCCACGGTTGTCGGGACCGCGGTGGTGTCCCGCTCGGAAGGATCACGCGCGGGCCGGCTGTCGCGGTGGTCACCACCGGCTGCGGCGGGTGTCACCGGCGAGGACATTGGTCGTGGTGACCCTCGCGCGCCCCGCCCCCGCTCGGCGCCCCACCGTCCCCGCCGCCGTCGTGCTCGGCGCGATCCTGCTGCTGGCGCTGAACCTGCGGGGACCGATCGTCGCGGTGTCCGCGGTCGTCGACGCCATCGGCACCGACCTGCACGTCGGCCCGACCGCGGTGGGGCTGCTGACCGGCCTGCCCGTGCTCTGCTTCGGCGTGCTCACGCCGCTGGCGTCGGCCCTGCTGGCGCGCGCCGGCCTCGGCCGGGGCGTGGCGGTGTCGCTGGTCCTGCTGCTGGCGGGGATCGGGCTGCGGTCGGCCGGCGGGCTGGCGGCCGCCCTCGCCGGCACCGTCCTGATCGGCGCCGCGATCACCGTGGGCAACATC
>DASVUG010000325.1:0-2012 GCA_036387155.1 Pseudonocardia sp.
GCCACCGGCCGGGGGGTGTCCGAGGCGGTCGGCGGACCGCCTCCGGGCGCCGCGCCGACCGAGCTGCCCCCGCCGGGCCCGGACGGCGCGCCTCCCGAGGAGCCGCACGACCCGGAGGCCGCCGCCGTCGTGGCGACCCTCGACGACGAGGTGGTCGTCGTGGACGAGCTGCCGCGCTACCACGTCGGCGGTTGCCCGTCCCTCACCGGGACGCCCGTGATCCCGCTGCCCGTCCGCGAGGCCGTCGAGCTCGGGTTCACCCCGTGCGCGTGGTGCGCGCCGAACCGGACGCTGGCCGGCCGGCACCGCGCCTCGCTGCGCTGACACCAGGCCCCGACCCCCGGGTCCGCGGGACCCGGGGTCGGGGAACTCCCGGCACCGAACCCGGCGGCGCCCGGCCGCCCGCCGGCGCTACCCTGGCGCGTACAGGCACCGATCCGGCCATCACCGGGGAGCCTCCGGAAGAAACCCCGCCCACCGGCGATCACCAGATCTCGGCGGCGGGGGAGTAGAACCGGACGGGTGCGGCCCGTCAGCGCCGCTGAACGAGAGGCCGTGTGCCCCGGCACCGATCGGTGGGGGAGCAGGCGGCAAGCGGGGTGGTACCGCGGTGTGCCCGGCGACGGGCCCGTCGTCCCCGCGCCCGTCCGACGCGCCAGCGCCGGCCGGGCGCCCAGACGACCGCCGCACGAGGAGCCCCCGGCCGATGAGCAGCCCCACCCCGCCCGCCTACCCCACGGTGCCCGCGCACCCGTCCTTCCCCGCCCTCGAGCGCGAGGTGCTCGACTTCTGGGCGGCCGACGGCACCTTCGAGGCGTCGGTCCAGGCCCGCCCGGCCGGGGAGAACGGCAGCAACGAGTACGTCTTCTACGACGGCCCGCCGTTCGCCAACGGCCTGCCCCACTACGGGCACCTGCTCACCGGCTACGTCAAGGACGTCGTGCCGCGGCACCGCACGATGCTCGGCCGCCGCGTCGAGCGCCGCTTCGGCTGGGACACCCACGGCCTGCCGGCCGAGGTCGAGGCCGAGCACCAGCTCGGCATCAAGCACAAGTCCGAGATCGAGGAGATGGGCGTCGCGGCGTTCAACGACGCCTGCCGCGCGTCCGTGCTCCGCTACACCGACGAGTGGCGCGCCTACGTCACCCGCCAGGCCCGCTGGGTCGACTTCGACAACGACTACAAGACCCTCGACCTGGACTACATGGAGTCCGTCCTGTGGGCCTTCAAGACCCTCTGGGACAAGGGCCTGGTCTACTCCGGGTTCCGGGTGCTCTGGTACTGCTGGCGCTGCGAGACGCCGCTGTCGTCCACCGAGACCAAGATGGACGACGTCTACCTGGACCGGCAGGACCCGGCGGTCACCGTCGGGCTGCGGCTGCTCGCCCCGGGCACGGACCTCGACGGCGCCTACGCGCTGGTGTGGACCACGACGCCGTGGACGCTGCCGAGCAACCTGGCCGTCGCGGTGGCGCCCGACGTCGAGTACGTCCTCGTCGAGACCGCCGACACCACCGCGCACCCGGGTGAGCGGTTCGTCATCGCCGCGGCGCGGCTCGCGCACTACGCCCGCGAGCTGGGGGACGATCCGCGCGTCCTGCGCCGCCTGACCGGCACCGAGCTGCTCGGCACGGTCTACGCGCCGCCGTTCGACTTCTTCGCCGGCCGGGAGAACGCCCACCGCGTCCTCGCGGCGGACTACGTCACCACCGAGGACGGCACCGGGCTGGTGCACATCGCGCCGGCCTTCGGCGAGGAGGACAAGGTCGTCACCGACGCGGCCGGCATCGAGGCCGTCGTCCCGGTGGACGCGCGCGGCCGGTTCGACGCCACCGTGCCCCCGTACGCGGGCATGCAGGTGTTCGACGCGAACCCGCAGATCATCCGGGACCTGCGCGACGGCAAGGGGCAGGGCCTGCTGCTGCGCCACGAGACCTACGATCACCCGTACCCGCACTGCTGGCGCTGCGGGAACCCGCTGATCCAGCGCGCGGTCGACTCGTGGTTCGTGA
>DASVUG010000326.1:0-5065 GCA_036387155.1 Pseudonocardia sp.
TACTACGCCTACGGCGGCGACTTCGGCGAGGTCGTCCACGACGGCAACTTCGTCATGGACGGGATGGTGCTGCCCGACGGCACCCCGACCCCCGGCCTGGCCGAGTTCGCGGCCGTCAACGCGCCGGTGGTGCTGACCTTCACCGACGACGCGCTCGTGGTGCGCAACCGGTACCACACGCGCGACACCGCGCACCTGCGGTTCGTCGCGGTGGTGGAGGACGACGGGCGGGAGCGGTCGACGGCGACGCTGGAGGTGCCCGTGATCGCGGCGGGCGGATCGGCGACGGCGCCGCTGCCCGGGGCGACAGCGGCGGAGGCGGGCGAGACGTGGCTGACGGTGCGCGCCGAGCTCGCCGCGGACGCGCCGTGGGCGCCGGCGGGGCACGTCGTGGCGCGCGCGCAGCGCGCGGTTCGGGGCGCCGCGCGCGAGGTGGTGCCGCCGCGCGGGTCGGGACGCGCGCGGCAACTCGGGGATGCGCGCGGCGCCGACGGGCCGCGGGCGGCGGCGGGGTCGGCGGCCGAGTTCGACGAGCGGACCGGGCGCCTGCGGCGGCTGTTCGGGCTCGACGTCGACGGGCCGCGGCTGGAGCTGTGGCGCGCGCCCACCGACAACGACCGCGGCGTCGCCTTCGACACGACCGACGGCCGCTCCGACGAGAGCCTGTGGCGCGAACGGGGGCTGGACCGGCTGGTGCACCGGGTGGTCGCGATCGACCCCACCCCTCCCGACGGGTCCGTCGTCCGGGTCCGGGTCGGGGCCGCCGCGGTCGGGCACGCGGTCGACGTCACCTACCGGTGGACCGTCACCGACGAGGTGACCCTGCGCGTGGAGGTCGTCCCGTCGGGCGGCTGGGACTGCACCTGGCCCCGCGTCGGCGTCCGGTTCGACCTGCCCCCGACGCTGCGCGAGGCCCGCTGGTTCGGCACCGGGCCGGCGGAGTCCTACCCCGACTCCCGGCGGGCGGCGCACGTCGGCCGGTTCCGCGCGGTCCTGGACGGCGGCGGACCGGGCGCGCCGGCCCCCGGCGGGTCGGCGCCGCTGGACGTCCGCTACTCCCGGCCCCAGGAGACCGGTCACCGCGCGGAGCTGCGCGTCCTCGACGTCGGCGACGACTCCGGGCCCCGGCTGCGGGTCGCGACCGTCGCGGGTCCCACGGGCCACCGCCCCGGCTTCACCCTCGCCGCCCACACCCCGCAGCAGGTCGACCGGGCGGGCCACCCCCACGAGCTGCCGCCGCCCACGCGGACGTACCTGTTCCTCGACGACGCGGTGCACGGCCTCGGCTCGGCGGCGTGCGGCCCCGAGGTGGCGCCGCAGCACCGGCTGTGGCCGGGCGCGCGGGCGTTCACGCTGGTGTTCACCGACCCGTCGGCCGGGTGATCGCCGCGGGCGTCGCGCGGATGCTGGTCGGCCGACCGTGCAACGACGCCCACGCGGATCACGGCCGCCCGGCGAGCGGGTGATCGTTCCGAGCGCGACGCTGCGGTCGTCGCGACCGCAGTGACGTCGCGCTCGCATCGATCAGCCGCCCGCGGGGAAGGCCCCGGCGGTGGAGTTCCGCTACTGCACCCAGTGCGCCGCGCCGCTGACGCAGCGCGACGCCACCGAGTACGTCTGCGCCAACGGGCACGAGTACTGGAACGAGCCGCACGCCAGCGCGTGCGTCGCGGTCCTGCGCGACGGGCAGGTGCTGCTGGCCCGGCGCGGGCGGGAGCCGCGCAAGGGGCGGTACGTGCTGCCCGGCGGGTTCGTCGAGTTCGACGAGACCCCTTACGAGGCGGCCCGCCGCGAGATGCGCGAGGAGACCGGCCTGGAGGTCGACGAGCTGGCGCTGCTCGAGGTGCACACGATCCGCTACCGGAAGAACGAGGCGTCGCTCAGCGTCGTGTTCCACGCCCCGGTCTGGCACGGCGAGCCCCGGGCCGGCGACGACGCGGAGGCCCTCGTCTGGCGGCCGGTGGACGTCGTCGAGACCGAGGAGTTCGCGTGGCGCATCCCGGGCCTGCTCGACAAGCTGCGCGCGCTCGCGGCGCCCCGCCCCTGACCCGACCGCTCGCCGCCCGCCCGCCCGCCCGCCCGCCCGCCCTGCAGGAAAGCCACTTTCCTGCGGCCTCGCCGCATGAAGGTGGCTTTCCTGCAACGACGCTGCGGGCACGGGCCGGCCGTCACCCGCCCAGGAACCCGCCCGACTGCCGGTGCCACAGCTGGGCGTAGCCGCCGCCGCGGGCCAGGAGCTCGGCGTGCGACCCCTCCTCGACGACGCGGCCGCGGTCCAGCACGATCAGCCGGTCCATGCCGGCCACCGTGCTCAGCCGGTGCGCGACCGCGATGGCGGTGCGTCCCCGCATCATCGACCAGAGCGCCTCCTGGATGTGGGCCTCGCTCTCGGAGTCCAGCGCGCTGGTCGCCTCGTCCAGCAGCAGCACCGGCGCGTCGCGCAGGATGGCGCGGGCGATCGCGACGCGCTGGCGCTGCCCGCCGGAGAGCTTGACGCCGCGCTCCCCGACGAGGGTGTCGAAGCCCTGCGGCAGGGTGTCGGCGAACTCCAGGACGTGGGCGGCCCGGGCCGCCGCGCGGACCTCGGCGTCGGTGGCGTCCGGCCGGCCGAAGGCGATGTTCTCCCCCAGCGTGCGGTGGAACATGACCGGGTCCTGCGGCACGTAGGCGATCAGGCTGCGCAGGTCGGCCTGCGACATGCGGGTGATGTCGCGCCCGCCGACCAGGATCCGGCCGCCCTGGACGTCCATCAGCCGCAGCAGCAGCCGGATGACCGAGGTCTTGCCGCCGCCCGAGCGCCCGACCAGCCCGACCCGCTCGCCGTCGGCGACGTGCAGGTCCAGCCCGTCGAACAGCGGCGCGCCCTGCCCGGCGTGGGTGAAGCGCACCCGCTCCAGGCGCACGTCGGCCGGCCCGGCCGGGCGCGGCTCGGGTGCGTCCGGGTCCAGCACCGTCGGGGCGTCGAGCAGCAGCTCGGTGAACTGCGCGGCCTCGGTGACCGAGCGCTCGAGCTGGCGCCAGATCTGGTTGAACTCGAACAGGACGTTCGTCGCGATCGGCAGGTAGGCGAACGTCACGACGATCGCCTCCACCCCGGGGCCGCCCGGGCGGGCCGCCACCGCGATCGCCAGGAGCAGCCCGAGCACGTTCGTCACGATCGCCAGCGGCCCGACCACCGTGTCGATGCGCAGGTTGTTGTAGTCCCACGAGATCAGCGTCAGCCCCCGGTGCTCCCGCACCCGCCGCTCGTGCTCGGCGGCCTCGCGCCGCTCGGAGGCGTGGGCGCGGACGGCGTCCATGTTGCTCAGCGTGTCCGCGACGTGGCCCGAGAGCCGCACCCAGGACGCCTCCCGCGCGTCGACGAGCGCCTGCCGGCGGCGGATCAGCGGCGCCACCGCGAGCGCGGTCAGCGCGAGCATCCCGAACAGGACGAGCACGAGCAGCGGGTCGAACCGCCACAGCACGACCCCCGCGAAGGCCAGCGGGAGCAGGTTCTGGGCGACCTGGAACGTCAGCGTGTCGACGAAGTCCTCGTACTGCCCGGCGTAGCTGAGCACCCGCTTGGTCAGCGACCCGGCGAAGTTCTCGTGGAAGAACGCCGCGTCCTTCGCGAGCAGCGCGTCCATGCCGTCGCGGTGGAGCCGCTCGATGCCGTAGGCGTCGACCCGGTTGAGGCAGTGGATGCCCAGCCGCCAGCACACCTCGCCGACCACGAACGCGGCGGCGAACCAACCGACGTACGGCGCGACGACCGCCGTCGTCGCGTCCTGCCCCGCCACCAGCGCGCCGATCAGCCCGGCGACGGCCAGCGGCGGCAGGTAGCGCGTGCAGATCGCGCCGAGGGCGGGCAGCGCGAACGTGCCGGTGGCGAGCAGCGGGTGGCGGCGCAGCTCGCGGAAGTAGAGCCGCAGGGCCAGGCGCAGCGCGGCCCTCCGGCGGGTGGGGCTGGCCTCCGCCGGGGGCGCGGGGGCCGGGGACGGGCCGTCCGGGGTGGTCGGGGTGGTGGTGGCGGTCGTGGTCGCTCCTTCGTCGGGCGGAACCACCGATGGTCGGCCTCGTCCGAGATCGACTCCACCGATTTGTCCGGTCGCGGCGACACCGGGTGAACCGGGCGGGGCGGACGGGCGTGTGCCGGGCGTGGAGGACGACACGGAGCCGGCCCGCCGCCGTGACCGGCGGGCGGACGTCGCCGGGCTGGTCACCGGGGCCCTGCTGGTCGCCGCCACCTCCCTGTTCGGCCTCACCCACGTGCGGTTCCCGGGCAGCCTGGTGCTCGCCGCGGTCGCGGCGGTCGTCACCGCCGCCGTCATGTGGTGGGTGCGCCGACCCCGTCGGTGACAGCGGGTAGCCGGTGACGTGGGACCGCCGGGCGACGTGCGCGAGGATGGCGGCGGGCGGGAAGAGGAGGACGCGGTGGACGAACGGGTGCTGGTGTGCTTCGGGGACTCGAACACGCACGGGACGCCGCCGTGGATCGGCGAGGACCCGCCGCCGCGGTTCGGGCCGGACGTCCGCTGGCCCGGCCGGCTGGCCACGGCGCTCGGTCCGGGGTGGCGGGTGCACGAGGAGGGACTGCCGGGCCGCACGACCGTGCACACCGACCCCGTCGAGGGCGAGCACCTGTCCGGGCTCGCCGCCCTGCCGATGGTGCTCGGCACGCACTCCCCGGTGGACCTGCTCGTGGTGATGCTCGGCACGAACGACCTGAAGGCCCGGTTCGCCGTGGGGGCGGGCGACATCGCGCTGTCGGTCGAGCGCCTGGTGCGGACGGCCCGGACGTTCTGCGCGCAGACCGAGCGGCCCGTGCCGGGCGTGCTGGTGGTGGCGCCGGCGCCGATCACCGAGGTCGGCGACCTGGCCGAGATGTTCGCCGGCGGCGCGGAGAAGTCCGCGCGGCTCGCGGGCCCGCTGCGCGACGTCGCGGCCCGGCTCGGCACCGCCTTCCTCGACGCCGGCGAACACGTCCGCACCAGCCCGGTCGACGGCATCCACCTCGACCCCGACGCCCACCGGGCGCTCGCCGAGGCCGTCGCGGCGGCCGTCCGGGACGCGGTACCCGGGCCCG
>DASVUG010000327.1:0-9887 GCA_036387155.1 Pseudonocardia sp.
GCCGGGCGGCGGGGCTCGGGCAGCCGGCCCGTCCACGGGTGCAGCTCCACCGCGGCGAGGTTCGCCAGCCAGGCCAGCGTCGCCACGCCGTCCGCGACGACGCGGGTCTCGGCGTCGTCCGGCCCGGCCTCGGGGTCGTGCCAGCGCGTCACCCAGTCCGGCGCGCCCTGCGGGAGCTCCTGCTGCCAGAAGCCGGGCCGGTCGACGCCGTCGGGGAAGCGGTGCAGGTTGACCGGGCGCCCGACCAGGTAGGGCAGCAGCAGGGGGGCGATCGTCGTGTAGTGGCGGACCAGCTCGCGCTTGGTGACCGGCGGCGCCCCGCCCCGGCCCGGGAACAGCACCTTGTCCAGGTTGGTCAGCTTGACCTCGCGCCCGGCCACGGCCCAGCGGCCCTGGCGCATGCCGTCCAGCGCGGCCAGCTCGTCGTCCGTCGGCGGCTCCCACGCCCCCGGCCCGAGCGCCAGCTCCGCCTCGGCCGCCGGCACGCCGCTCTGCCACAGCGCGGCCGGCGCCGCCGCGACCTCGTCGTTGGTGCGCCCGCTCAGCACCGAGCGCGGGTGGTCGTCGGCGGTCCAGCCGTGGCGCGCGTGCTCGTCGTTCTTGTGGACGAGCAGCCACTGCTCCTTCCCTCCCTCCTGCCGCCCCCGCCGGACCAGCGCGAACCGGCCCGCCAGCTTCTCCCCGGCCAGGTCGAAGTGCAGCTCCCCCGCGGCGATGGCGGCCGCCGGGTCGTCGGTGTGCGCGGGCGTCCACGTCCCCCGGTCCCAGACGATCACGTCGCCGCCGCCGTACTGCCCGCGCGGGATGACGCCCTCGAACCCGGCGTACTCCAGCGGGTGGTCCTCGACGTGCACGGCGAGCTGGCGCGCCGCCGGGTCGAGCGACGGCCCGCGGGGCACCGCCCAGCTGGCCAGCACGCCGTCGACCTCCAGCCGGAAGTCGTAGTGCAGCCGCCGCGCCCGGTGCCGCTGGACCACGAACCGCCCGCCGGTGGCCGCGGCGTCCGCACCCGCGGGCTCGGCCGTGACCCCGAAGTCGCGCATGGCGCGGTACCGCGCCAGCTTCTCGTCCGCGGGCTCCGGCGCGCCCGTCCGCTTCGGCACGGAACGTGCGTACCCCGACACGGTCGGCGCCGCACGTACCACTGCCGACGGGGTGCGGCGCCGCTCCGTCAGCCGCCCGCGTAGTAGGCGATCTTGTCGTCGAGCACGTCCAGCGCTGCCTGGGTGCGCTGCAGCCGGTCGAGCAGCTCCGCGCGCCGCCGGCGCAGGAACTCCACCCGGTCGCCACCGCCGTCGGTGCGCAGCAGTTCGGTGAACCGCCGCAGGTCGGCGATGCCCAACCCGGCGTCGCGCAGGCAGGTGACGAGCCCGATCCAGGCGACGTCGTCCTCGGTGTAGCGGCGGCGGCCGCCCGGCGCCCGGTCGATCGGCCCGATCAGTCCCTCGCGCTCGTAGTAGCGCAGGGTGTCCAGGGTCAGCCCGGTGCGTTCGGCGACCTCGCCGGGATCCAGGGCGGACACCCCGGAGAGGTTGGTGGGCCGTTCGGGCGCGCCGGTCACAGCGCACCGTCGAGGCGGGCGCGCTGCGCGGTGTCGAGGACGAGGTCGCGCGCCGCCAGGCACTCCTCGAGCTGCGCGACGGTGCTCGCCCCGAGGATCGGTGACACGGGCGGGGTACCGCCGAGCAGCCAGGCCAGCACCACCTGGTTCGCCGTCGCGCCGGTCTCCCGCGCCACGTCGGCCAGTGCGGCGAGGCGCCGCGTGGTCCCCGGGTGGTCGTACTCCTCCGGCAGGGGGCGGTCGTCCCGGACGTAGGCACCGTTGATCAGCGGGGAGTAGGCCCACACCGCCAGGCCCTCGGCGTCCGCGTGGTCGAGCTGCTCCTGGCTCGCGTGCATGTGCCCGTCGCCCGGCAGCTGCCGGCCGGGCCGCGGCTGGACGTAGCTGTGGCGCAGCTGGAGCATCGTCCACGGCTCCACGCCCAGCGCCGTGGCGAGGGCGCGGCCGCGTTCCGTCCGCCAGGCCGCGTGGTTCGAGGCGCCCAGCCGCCGCACCGTGCCGTCCGCGACCAGCTCGCCGAAGGCCGCGACCGTCTCCGCCAACGGGACGGTGCGGTCCTCGGCGTGCGCCCACAGCAGCGCGACGCTCGCGACGCCGAGCCGCTCCAGGCTGCCCGCGATCCCCTTCCGGATCGCGCCCGCCGACAGCCCCTCCGCGGACTCGGGCCACCGGTGCGGCACCAGCGGCTGGTGCCGCACCTTGGTCGCGACCTGCACCGGTGCCCCGGGTCGGGCGGCCAGCCAGCGGCCGAGCACCCGCTCGCTGGCGCCACCGACCCCGCTCGGGTCGTTCCAGAAGGAGTAGCAGTCGGCGGTGTCGATCCACGTGCCACCCCGCTCGACGAAGGTGTCGAGCAGGGCGCAGGCCCGACCCTCGTCGACGGTGGTGCCGTAGTTCATCGCGCCCAGAACGAGGTCCGCGTTCGTCATGCGCCCCAGCGTCGCTGCTGGAGCGCGCTCCAGGTCAAGCGCGGCGTCGCGCCGGATCAGCCCCCCAAGATCAGGAACGCAGCAGGTCCGCCGCCTTCTCCCCGATCATCATCACCGTGATGTTCGGGTTGATCGCCGGCAGGAACGGCATCACCGACGCGTCGGCCACGCGCAGGCCCGCGACCCCCCGGACCCGCAGCTGCGGGTCGACCACGGCGCCCGGGTCGCCGTCCGGTCCCATCCGGGCCGTGCAGGCCGGGTGGTAGACGGTGTTGTGGGTCTTGGTGACGTAGTCGGCGATCTCCTCGTCGGTGACGGCCTCGGGGCCGGGGGCCAGCTCGCGGGCCACCCACTCCTTCAGCGCCGGCTGCTCGGCGATCCGTCGGGCCAGCCGGATGCCGTGGGTCATGACGCGCATGTCGTGGTCTTCGGGATCGGTGAAGTAGCGCGGGTCCACCCGCGGGCGGTCGCGGAAGTCGCGGGTGCGCAGCCGGACCGTGCCGCGGGAGCGGCCCCGGGTGACGTTCGGGGTCAGGCAGAACCCGTTGTCCGTGGTCGGGTAGCCCCAGCGCACGGTGTTGAGGTCGAACGGGACGGACCCGTAGTGCATCATCAAATCCGGGCGGTCCAGCCCCGGCGCCGTCCGGGTGAACAGGCCGATCTCCCACCACTGGGTCGAGCGGGTCACCATCGGGCGGGCGGCCTCCCACATGACCAGGCCCTCGACGTGGTCGTCCAGGTTCGACCCGACGCCCGGCGCGTCGACCAGCACGTCGATCCCGTGCTCGCGCAGGTGCTCCCCCGGCCCGATGCCCGAGAGCATCAGCAGCTTCGGCGTGTCGATCGCGCCGGTGCACAGGACGACCTCGCGGCGGGCGGCGACCGTCACCCGGCCCGGCCCGATGTCCTGCTGGTACTCCACGCCCGTGGCCCGCCCGCCGTCGACGAGCACCTTCGACGCCCACGCCCCCGTCCGCACCTCCAGGTTGCGCCGGGAGTCCAGGACCGGGTGCAGGTAGGCGTGCGACGACGAGGCGCGCGTCCCGTCGGGCTCCCGGTTGATCTGGAAGAACCCGGCGCCCTCGCGGACCGTCGACCCCTCGTTGAACCGCACCGTCGGCAGGCCGACGGCTGCCGCCGCCTCCAGGACGGCCACGCCGCACGGGTCGTCGGGGTCGATGTGGTGGATGGTCACCGGGCCGGAGCGCCCGTGGCCGTCCCACTCCCCGTCGTTGTTCTCCAGGCGCCGGATCAGCGGCCAGCACGCGTCCGCCGTCCAGCCGGTGTCGCCGACGAACGCGGCCCACTCGTCGAGGTCCTCGCGCGGGGTCCAGAACGCGATGCACGAGTTGTGCGACGAGCAGCCGCCGAGCACCTTCGCGCGGGCGTGGCGCAGGAAGCCGTTGCCGCGCTCCTGGGGCTCGACCACGTAGTCCCAGTCGTAGCCGGAGTCGAGCAGCGCCATCCAGTCGGTCAGGTTGAGGATCGCGGGGTCGTCGACGTCGCTCGGACCGGCCTCGAGCAGGCAGACGGTGACCGACGGGTCCTCCGACAGCCGGGCCGCCAGCGCGCACCCGGCCGACCCGCCACCGACGACGACGTAGTCGAACGTCCCCAGCTCGGCGCTCATGCCTGCGTCCCGTCCGGCGCGCCCTCCAGGTTGCGGGCCATGTGCTCGGGCAGCGTCCCGACCTGGTGGCGGCCCTTGGCGAAGTACCAGGCCAGGCCGAGCAGGGCGACCGCGCCGATGAAGAGGAAGGCGATCCACCGGAAGCTCTCGCCGTAGACGTCCGCGCGCGGCCAGGCCAGGTTCAGCGCCATCGCCGCGCCCCACACGACCGCGAGGACGTTCACCGGCAGACCGATCCGGCCCATCGAGAAGTAGCCGCGGGGCGCGTCCGGCCCGGGCCACTGCCCGCGCAGCCGCTTGACCAGCATCGGCGCGGTGACCAGCAGGTACGCCAGGTAGATCATGATGACGGCGACGCTGGTGATGGCGGTGAAGATCGCCGGGTTGGCGATGTTGACGGCGAGGATGAGCACGGCGACGACCCCGATGAGCACCGCGGGCACGATGGGGGTGAGGAACCGCGGGTGGATACGGGCGAGCGTCGCGCCGGCGGGAAGGGCGTTGTCGCGGGCCATCGCGAACATCAGCCGGATCGCCGCGGTGTGCACGGCCAGCTCGCACACCGTCACCGCGACGATGATGCAGATCAGGAACAGCTTGCCCACGCCGCCGCCGAGGGCCTGCAGCACGATGAGCTGCAGGCCACCGGCGGTGGTGCCCAGAGTGGGGTCGGCGAGGTCGGGGGCGGCCAGGATCCCGAAGAGCAGGATGAGCCCGCCGATGACGAACGAGGCGACCACCGCGCGCAGGATGGCGGTCGGGGCGGTGCGCCGCGGGTCGACGGTCTCCTCGCCGAGCGAGCTGGCCGTGTCGAAGCCGTACATGACGTAGGCGCTGGCCAGCGCAGCGACGAGGAAGGCCCCGAAGTAGCCGAGCGGGTCGTCCGCACCGAGGCCGGAGGTCGAGAACAGCACGCTCGGCGGGTTCACGATGTTCACCGCGAGCAGGATCACCAGCAGCACGGCCGCGATCAGCTCGATGAACACCCCGGCGCTGTTGATGCGGCTCATGAGCTTCACGCCGAAGGCGTTGACGGCGGTGGTGAACGCGATGAGGACGACACCCCAGAGCACGGCGCTGGTGCCGAAGTCCGTCTCCCCGGTGCCGTCGCCGACGAGCTGGAAGCCCGACCAGATCTGGGGCAGCGTCACCTGGTAGGCCAGCGCGACGGCGGCCAGCGTCACCACGGACGCGGTGAACATGATCCAGCCCGCCAGCCACGCGACGGCGGGGCTCGCGAGCCGCTTGGACCAGTTGTAGACCGACCCGGCGACGGGGTAGCGCCCGGCCAGCTCCGCGAAGCACAGCGCCACCGCCAGCTGCCCGACGAACACCATCGGCCAGCTCCACCAGTAGGCCGGGCCGCCGAAGGCCAGGCCGAAGTAGAACAGCTGGAACGTGCCGGTGAGGATCGAGATGTAGCTGACGCCCGCGGCGAAGCTCGCGAACTTGCCGATGCTGCGCTCGAGGGTCTGGTGGTAGCCGAAGTCGGCGAGACCGTGGTCGTGGTCGGGGTCGGGGGCCGTGCTCATCTAACGCCTCCGGAGGGGTCGGGTCGTCCGTTGCACCTGCGGATCCGCCGTGCTGGCCGCGGCGGCGATCCGCAGGACCTGCTCAGGCCTTGAACCAGCGCTGCGCCGTCGGCGCGGTGTTGTGCCAGACGTGCTTGGCCTCCTGGTACTCGTGCAGGCCGCTCGGGCCGAGCTCGCGACCGGTGCCCGACCGCTTCATCCCGCCCCACTCCGCACCCGGGACGTACGGGTGGTAGTCGTTGATCCACACCGTGCCGTGGCGCAGGGCGCCCGCGACGCGGTGGGCCTTCGCCATGTCGTTGCTCCAGACCGCGCCGGCCAGCCCGTAGTCGGTCCCGTTGCCCAGCGCGACCGCCTCCTCCTCGGTGGAGAAGCGCTCGACGGTGAGGATCGGGCCGAAGGTCTCCTCGCGGACCACCCGCATCCCCGCGTGGCAGCCGGCGAGCACCGTGGGCCGGTAGAAGTAGCCCTGCCCCAGCTCCGGGTCGTCGGGACGGCGGCCCCCGGCCCGCACCTCGGCGCCCTCGGCCCGGGCGCCGGCCACGTAGTCCTCGATCTTGGCGCGCTGGGCCGCGGAGACGAGCGGGCCGGACTCGGTGGCCTCGTCGAGGCCGTTGCCGAGCCGGATCAGCTCGGCGCGGCGCGCGACCTCCGCGACCAGGTCGTCGTGCAGGGGGTCCTCGACCAGCAGCCGCGCGCCGGCCGAGCACACCTGCCCGGAGTGCAGGAACACCGCCACGAGCGCGTAGTCGACGACGGTCTCGAAGTCGGTGTCCGCGAAGACGATGTTGGGGTTCTTGCCGCCCAGCTCCAGCGACACCCGCTTCACGGTGTCCGCGGCGGCCCGCATGATGGACTTGCCGGTGGCCACCCCGCCGGTGAAGGAGACGAGGTCGACGTCGGGGTGCGCGGTCAGCGGGGCGCCCACGCCCGGGCCGTCGCCGAGGACGATGTTCACGACCCCGGGCGGGACCCCGGCCTCGGCGAGCAGCTCCACGAGCGTGAGCGAGGTCAGCGGCGTGACCTCGCTGGGTTTGATCACGACCGTGTTGCCGGCCGCCAGCGCGGGCGCGACCTTCCACGACAGCTGCAGCAGCGGGTAGTTCCACGGCGTGATCAGCGCGCAGACGCCGACGGGCTCGTGCACGACGCGGCTGACGACGTGCGGCAGGCCGGTGTCGACCAGCCGGTCGGCGCCGGCGGCGACGAGGTCGGCGTAGTAGCGGAAGACGTTCGTGACGTCGTCGACGTCGATGCGGCTCTCCACCAGCGTCTTGCCGGTGTCGAGGGTCTCGGTGCGGGCGATCGCGTCCTTGTCGCGCTGCAGCAGGTCCGCGACGCGGCGCAGGAGCGCGGCGCGCTCGGCGACGGGGGTGCGCGGCCAGGGCCCGGTGTCGAAGGCCGCGCGGGCGGCGGCGACGGCCCGGTCGACGTCGTCGGGCCCGGCCTGGTCCAGCCGGGCGACCACGCTCGCGTCGAAGGGGTTCACGACGTCGGCGTCGCCGCCGGATCCGCGGGTCCAGGTGCCGTCCAGGAACTGGTGTGCCACGTCGTGCATCCTGGCCTGCGGAGATCACACGTCAAGACCCCGCGTTGTTTCGGGCGCGTATGGTTTCGTCATGGGCAACACCGACGGGGGTGCTCCGGTGGGGCGGGGTGAGGCGTCCGGGGTCCAGTCGGTGGACCGCGCGATCACCGTGCTGGAGATCCTCGCCCGGCGCGGCGAGGCGGGGGTCAGCGAGGTGGCCGCCGAGATCGAGGTCCACAAGTCCACGGCGTTCCGGCTGCTCGGCGCGCTGGAGGGGCGCGGGCTGGTCGAGCAGGCCGGCGACCGCGGCAAGTACCGGCTCGGCGTCGGGCTGATCCCGCTGGCCGGGGCGGTGGCGGACCGGCTCGACGTCGCCCGCCAGGGGCAGGCGGTGTGCGAGCGGCTCGCCGCCGAGGTGGGCGAGACCGTCAACGTCGCGGTGCTGCAGGAGCAGTGGGCGGTCAACGTCGGCCAGGCCCGCGGGCCCTCGGCGGTGTCGACGCACAACTGGGTCGGCCAGCTCACCCCGCTGCACTGCACGTCGAGCGGCAAGGTGCTGCTCGCCTACGCCGTCGCCGCCGACCCGACCCGGCCGCTGCCCGCGCTGCGCCGGTTCACCCCGCACACCGTGACCGACCCGGCCGCGCTGCACGCGGAGCTGGCCGCGATCCGCGCGACGGGCGTCGCCTGCACCGTCGAGGAGTACGAGGTCGGGCTCAACGCCGTCGCGTCCCCGGTCCGCGACCGGGCCGGGGTGGTGGCCGCCCTGAGCGTGTCCGGCCCGTCCTACCGGTTGACCCCGCAGCGCGCGGAGGCGGTCGCCCCGGCGCTGCGGGAGGCCGCGGTGGAGATCAGCCGCCGGATGGGCGTGGGCTGAGCCGGCCCTGCACCCACTCGTGGAAGCGGCCGATGTGGTGCTCGCTGGGCACCAGCACCCCGCCGTCGCGGTAGGACCGCGAGCTCATCCCGGGCTGGGTGCGCTCGCAGGCGTCGAAGTCCTGGACGTTCACCCGGTGGAACAGCTCCACGGACGGGTCGAGGTCGCGGCCCGACGCCACCGCGTCCGGGGCGAAGAGCCAGTCGCACTCGACGCGCGTGCGGTCGACCGCCAGCGGGGTCATCCGGTGCAGGATCACGTGGTCCGGGACCAGGTTGACGAACACCTGCGGCTTGATGGTCACCGCGTAGTAGCGCCGGTCCTGGTCGTCGTGCACGCCCGGGAGCCGGTCCTCCCCCGCCCGCCCGTCGACGGTGAAGCCCCGGGCGTCCGGGGCGAACTCCGCGCCGTGGCCCACGTAGTACTGCGCCGCGTAGCCGTCGGCGAACTCCGGGAGCACCTCGGTGAGCTCCGGGTGGATCGTCGCGCAGTGGTAGCACTCCATGAAGTTCTCGACGATCAGCTTCCAGTTGGCCGCCACGTCGTAGGTGATCCGCCGGCCCAGCGCGAGCCGCTCGACGCCGTAGTGGTCGATCGCGGCGAGGTCGCCGAGGCGGGTCACCACCTCGCCCAGCACGTCGTCGTCGAACGACGGGGGCTCCTCGGCCAGGCACACCCACACGTAGCCCAGCCACTCGCGCACGGCCGCGGCGTGCAGCCCGTAGGCGACGCGGTCGACGTCGGGCATCGAGGTCAGGTTGGGTGCGGCGACCAGCTTGCCCGTGAGGTCGTAGGTCCAGGCGTGGTACGGGCACTGCAGCGTCCGCCGCACCCGGCCCGCGGGCTCGGTGCAGATGCGGGCGCCGCGGTGGCGGCAGACGTTGAGGAACCCGCGGACCGCCCCGTCGCGGCCGCGGACGAGCACCACCGACTCGCGGCCGACCTGCACGGTGGCGAACGCGCCGGGCCCGTCGAGGTCGGCGGCGCGCGCCACGCAGTTCCACGTCCGCTCGAAGATCCGTTCCTGCTCGGCGGTGAACACGGCCGGGTCGGTGTAGGCGGACCCGGGCAGCGTGGGGACCAGGCTGCCGCTCGCGCGTCCCGCGGTGGACAGCGCGAGGTCCGGGGTGACGTGCCCGCCGGCGGCGGCGGAGTCCAGGACACTCGGGTCGGCGACAGGGGTCATGCGAACCTCCGCGGGTCGAACAGGGCGACGGGATGGCGGGTGGCGCCGTCGACGGCGAGGTCGGCGAGGATCTCCCCGACGACCGGCACGAACTTGAACCCGTGCCCGGAGAACCCGCAGGCGACGGTGACGCGCTCGTGCGCGGGGTGGCGGCCGATCACGAAGTGCCCGTCCGGGGTGGTGGTGTACAGGCACGCGACCTGCGTGAGCGGCTCCCCGGCCAGCGCGGGCAGGACGTCGCGCACGCGGTCGGCGATCTCGGCGATCTCGGCGCCCGTGACGGCGCGGTCGAGCCGGTCCGGGTCGGTCTCGGGGCCGCGGGCGAAGAAGGCGACCTTGACCCCGCCGTCCGGGCCGTCGGTCGCCGGGAAGCCGTAGATCTGGTCGGCGCCCCCGCCCCGACCGCCGTCCCGCCCGGGGCGCTCGGCGATGTAGACGGGGTGGTCGACGAACGGGCCGACGCCGCCGACGGGGGTGAACCAGTGCTGGACCCGCCGCTGCACCCGCAGGGGCAGGCCGAGGTCGGCGAGCACCTGCGGCGCCCACGCCCCGGGGGTGAGCACCAGGTGCCCCGCGGTGACCTCGCCGCGGTCGGTGCGCACCCGCACGCCGTCACCGTCGGCCGACCAGCCCAGCACCCGCTC
>DASVUG010000328.1:0-4586 GCA_036387155.1 Pseudonocardia sp.
AAGCCGGCGTTGTTCACGAGCAGGTCGACCGCGACCCCCGCGTCGTCGGTGCGGCGGCGCACGGCGGCGACGCCGTCGGGGGTGGACAGGTCCGCGGGCGCGACCAGCGCGCGGACGCCGTGGCGGCGCTCCAGCTCCCCGGCGAGCCGGGGGAGAAGCGGGAACGGGGCGGGCGGGTGCACCGACCCCCCTGCGCTACGGGAGGCGGAAGTAGGTGCGGACGGTGGTGCCGCTGGACTCGCGGTGGATGCGGACGAGGTCCGCGAGCTGGTGCACCACGAACAGGCCGTGGCCGACGTGCGGCGGCTCGGGGGCGCGGCGGCCGGCCAGGGGGTCGGAGATGCGCCCGCCGTCCTGGACCTGCACGACCAGGTGGTCGTCGGCCGTCCAGACCTCGAGGATCCCGTCGCCCCGCGAGTGCGTCAGCGTGTTCACGGCCAGCTCCTGGGCGACCAGGCGGACCTCGGCGAGGCGCTCGCCGTCCAGGCCGTACATCAGCCCGGCGTCGTGCACGAGCATGCGGGCGGCGCGGGGGCCCGTCTCGAGGCGGATGATCGCGAACTCGGCGCCCTGCGGCGCCGGCGACAGGTCCACGTCGAACGAGGCGGCGACCATCGACGGATCGGTGTAGGAGGGGCTGTCCCAGCGGTCCGTGCCCGCGGCGAGCGTCGGGTGCGTGCGGGTGGCGTCGGTGAGGACCGAGCTGGGCAGCCGGTTCGTGTCGTACGGGCACTGGATGTAGGCGGGCAGCGGCCCGCACGCTACGTTGATCAACGCCTCGTGCTCGGCGCAGGCCGGGTACTCCTCGTCCGTGCGGCCCGCCCAGATGGGCTCGCCGACGATGCGGACGCGGGTGCCGGGGTGCTCGCGCACGAAGGCCGTCAGCACCGACCCGATGATCCGGCCGGGGTTGCGGCCGGCGACGGTCATGTCGCGCAGCCGGACCCGCGGCGTCTCCTCCGGCGTCATCGCGGCGCGGAGGAGGTCCAGGTTCCAGCCGGGCACGGAGACGAGCACCGGCTCCTCGCGGGCCAGACCCTCGCGGACGAAGCCGAGCACGCCGGCGACGTACTCGTCGTCGGTGCCGTAGAAGAAAGCGGCGTGCTCGAGCGTGCCCAGGGCACCCTCCTCGGCGTCGGCCTCCTCGGCCGTCGCCGTCACGGGCCGCTGCCCAACGACCTCATCGGACCTCCCGCGGCGGAAGCCGCTCGTCAAGCACGGTGCGCAGCCCCGACCTGCGCACCTTTGCCACGTGGAGTCTAGCGGTACCCCCGTCAGCGGCATGCGAGGTCTCGCCCAGCGGTACGCGAGCCGCGACGGAGGGTCACGGCGGGTTCGGCGTCATTCGCGAGCTTGCGCATGACGGTAGCGCGGGGTGGCGGACACCGCGCGTCGGTGGTGCCCCGGATGGACCGGGTCGGGGTCGCGCGGCAGAGTGACCGCATGCCGACCCTCGTGCTGCTGCGTCACGGCCAGAGCGACTGGAACGCCAGGAACCTGTTCACCGGGTGGGTCGACGTGCCGTTGTCGGCGGCGGGGGAGGCCGAGGCGCGCCGGGGCGGGGAGCTGCTCGCGGACGCCGGGCTGCTGCCTGACGTGGTCCACACGTCGCTGCTGCGCCGGGCGATCTCGACGGCGAACCTCGCGCTGGACGCCTGCGACCGGCACTGGATCCCCGTCGCCCGCAGCTGGCGGCTCAACGAGCGGCACTACGGCGCCCTGCAGGGCAAGGACAAGCGCCAGACCCTGGCCGAGTTCGGCGAGGAGCAGTTCATGCTGTGGCGGCGCAGCTACGACGTACCGCCGCCGCCCATCGAGCCGGGCAGCGAGTTCTCCCAGGACGCCGACCCGCGCTATGCGGCGCTGGGGGCGGAGATGCCGGCGACGGAGTGCCTGGCCGACGTGGTGGCGCGGTTCCTGCCGTACTGGGAGCAGGCCGTGGTGCCGGACCTGCGGGCGGGCGGGGTCGTGCTGCTGGCCGCGCACGGCAACTCGCTGCGGGCGCTGGTCAAGCACCTGGACGGGATCTCCGACGCCGACATCGCCGGGTTGAACATCCCGACGGGCATCCCGCTGCGCTACGAGCTGGACGACGAGCTCCGGCCGACGCAGCGGGGCGGGCAGTACCTGGACCCGGAGGCCGCGAAGGAGGCCGCGGCGGCGGTGGCCAACCAAGGGCGATGATCGCGGGGGGTGGCTGACCGGTCACCCCGGTCGGTACCGGCCCACCGGCCCCGCCCCGTTCGGGTGAACCGCGGGTGAACCCCCGCCGAACAGTCGCCGGAGGGCCCCCGTCAAGGTCACGACCGGCGGTTTCCGGCGTGGTGCATGCCTACGATGCGGCCGTGACTCTCCTGGCGTCGCTCCTGCTGGCCGCCGGGGCGCTGCTGCTCGGGCTCGCCGGTGGCGTGCTGCTGGGCCGGGCGCTCGGCCGCCGGGCGGCGACCCCGCCCGGCGGGTCCCCGGGGGCCCCGGGAGCCACCGCACCCGATGCCGGACCCACCCTGGCGGACCTGCTCCTGCGCGTGTTCCGCTCGTCGGAGGCCGGCCTGGCGGTGCTGACGGGCTCCGGGGAGGTCGTGCTGCACAACCCGCGGGCGGCCGAGCTCGGCGTCGTGCGCGCCGGGGTGGTCGACCCGCGCGCCCGCGCGGCCTGCCGGCAGGCCGACCGGGCCGGTCGGGGGGGCGCCGACGACCCGGTCGAGGTCGACCTGTCCCCGCTGGAGCGCCGCGGGCGCGAGCCGGCGGCGGTGCTGGCGCACGTGCGCCGGCTCGGCGACGGGTTCGCCGTGGTCGAGGCCACGGACACCTCCGAGGCCGTCCGCCTCGAGGCCACGCGGCGCGACTTCGTGGCCAACGTCAGCCACGAGCTCAAGACCCCCGTCGGGGCCGTCGGGCTGCTCGCCGAGGCCGTCCTGGACGCCGCGGACGACCCGGTCGAGGTGAACCGGTTCGCCGGCAAGATCCTCAAGGAGTCCACGCGCCTGGGCGCGCTCGTCACCGAGCTGATCGCGCTGTCGCGGCTGACGGGCGCCGAGCGGCTGCCCGAGCTGTCCGCCGTGGACGTCGACGAGCTGGTGGACGAGGCGCTCGCCCGCAGCCGGCTGTCGGCGGAGTCGGCCGGCATCGAGATCACGGTGGACGCGCCGTCCGGGCTGGAGGTCGACGGCGACCGGACGCTGCTGGTCACGGCCCTGAGCAACCTCGTGGAGAACGCCGTCGCGTACTCCCCGCGCGACGCGTCGGTGTCGGTGACGCGTCGGCGGGTGGGCGACACCG
This sequence comes from Pseudonocardia sp., assembly GCA_036387155.1. Lineage (GTDB taxonomy): Bacteria > Actinomycetota > Actinomycetes > Mycobacteriales > Pseudonocardiaceae > Pseudonocardia. The sequence continues at coordinate 3,280 of DASVUG010000328.1, forward strand.
TCGAGATCGCGGTGACCGACCGGGGCATCGGCATCGCCCCGCAGCACCAGACGCGGGTGTTCGAGCGGTTCTTCCGGGTCGACCCGGCCCGCTCGCGGGCCACCGGCGGGACGGGCCTCGGGCTCGCGATCGTCAAGCACGTGCTGGCCAACCACGGCGGGCACGTCCGGCTGTGGAGCAGCCCCGGCGCCGGCTCCACCTTCACCATGTGCCTGCCCGCCCGCGAGCCCGCCGTCGCGGCGCCGGTGCCGGCGGGGACCGAACCCGGAGGACGCGCATGACCAGGGTGCTCATCGTCGAGGACGAGGAGTCCTTCGCCGAGCCGCTGGAGTTCCTGCTGCGCAAGGAGGGCTTCGAGACGGCGGTGGCGACCACCGGCCAGGGCGCGCTCGCGGAGTTCGACCGCAACGGCGCGGACATCGTGCTGCTCGACCTCATGCTGCCCGGCATGAGCGGCACGGACGTCTGCCGCGCGCTGCGCACCCGCTCCGCGGTGCCCGTGATCATGGTGACGGCCCGGGACAGCGAGATCGACAAGGTCGTCGGCCTGGAGCTCGGGGCCGACGACTACGTCACCAAGCCGTACTCGGCGCGCGAGCTGATCGCCCGGGTGCGGGCGGTGCTGCGGCGCGGCGGCGAGGCGGCCGAGGCGGACGGCGCCGCGCGCGTGCTCGCGGCCGGCCCGGTGCGCATGGACGTCGAGCGGCACGTCGTCAGCGTGCACGGGGCCGAGGTGGCGCTCCCGCTCAAGGAGTTCGACCTGCTCGAGTACCTGCTGCGCAACGTCGGCCGGGTGCTGACGCGCGGGCAGCTCATCGACCGGGTGTGGGGGGCGGACTACGTGGGCGACACCAAGACCCTCGACGTGCACGTGAAGCGGCTGCGCTCGAAGGTGGAGGCGGACCCGTCCGTGCCGCGGCACCTGGTCACCGTGCGCGGGCTGGGCTACAAGTTCGAGGCCTGACGGCCGGTCCTCCCGCCTGCTGCGCGCGGTTCCGGCGCTGCTCAGGGCGGGAATATCACTCAGCGTAGCCGGTCATCACCAATAGTGGCGGCCCAGGTCACGATGCCGTCACGTCTGCGCGTTAGCCTGCCGTGGTGCAGCCGACCGCCTCCTCGCGCCGGGGATCGCCGCGTCCCGCCGGCCGGGGCCCCGACGCCGCCGGCGGGCGCCGCCGCGCGCGGCGGACCGGGCGGACGCCCGAGGTGCCGCCGGCCGGGGTGGGGTGGTCCCGATGAGCCCGGACGTCGACTACTCGCGCCAGCGCACCGTCGCCGAGCTGCTCGCCGAGCACGGCGAGGGGAGC
>DASVUG010000329.1:0-4606 GCA_036387155.1 Pseudonocardia sp.
GACAAGGTCGTCATGTGGTTCGCCTCGGCCAACCGCGACGAGGCCGTGTTCGCCGACCCGTACCGCTTCGACGTCACCCGCACCAAGGTCGACCACGTGTCGTTCGGCAAGGGCAGCCCGCACCTGTGCCTGGGCAACATGCTGGCCCGCATGGAGATCCGGCTGATGTTCACCGAGCTCCTCCCGCGGCTGCGCAGCATCGAGCTCACCGGGGACGTGACCCGCATCCGGAGCAACTTCGTCAACGGCATCAAGACGTTCCCCGTCCGCGTCGTGCCGGCCTGAGGGCCGGCCCGGCGCCGGGGCCGCGGGCGCCGGTCAGGCGCGGGCGGCGGTGCGCCGGCGGCGCGTGCCGTTCTCCCCGGCCGGCTCCTGGGCGAGGAGCCGGCGCACCGCCAGCACGGCGGCGTCGGCGGCCACGGCGACCTCGCGGCGCGGGCCGTCGCGGTCGACCACCGCCTGCATGGTCTCCAGGACGCCCCGCACGCGCCGGTAGTACTCGGCGAAGATCGGCGCCAGGGTCGCGTCGGTCGCGGCGTCGAGGGCGAAGTTGCGGCTCACCCGCCACTCGTGGGCGGTGTGGCCGGCGTCCACCGGCGTGATCGCGTGGGTGAACCGGAACGTCGGCACGGGCTCGACGCCCGCCACCTGCACCTCCCAGGTGTTCACCCACAGGCCCGGGGCGACGAACGCCCCCGTCTCGCGCTGCGGGTGCCGGGCGTCGGCGGGCAGGCCCAGCGCGGCGGCGTGCCAGTCGGCGAGCGGGGCGGGGGCGTACTGCCGGGAGAAGGACACGCTGGTCTCGCTCAGCGCGACCTCCAGCGGCGGCGGCGGCCCGTGCAGCGCCGGCGGGGCGATGAAGGGGTCGACCACGGCGACGTGGGTGATGTCGGCGAAGTTCTCGTGCAGCAGCACCACGTTCGCGGCGGTGTCGAGGCGGTCGCCGACGGTGGCCCAGCCCGCGTCGCGCAGCCAGGGGGTGCGGGGCGGCACGCGCCGCGCCGCCAGGGCCGGGTCGCCGGTCCACACCCGCACGAAGGTGCCGTCGTCGTGCACCGGGAAGGCCCGGACGCGCGCGCCGTGGGGGACGCGGTCCTGCGTGGGCACCGAGACGCAGACGCCGTCGGGGCCGTAGACGAAGCCGGTGTAGCCGGAGACGATGGTGTCGCCCGCGACGCGGCCGAGGCTCAGCGGATAGGGCCGGTGGGCGCAGCGGTCCTCCAGGGCCACCGCCGTCCCGCCCGCGGTCCGGTACGCCACGACCGGCGTGTCGGCGACGCGGCGCCCGAGCGGGCGCCCGCCGACCTCGTCGCTGCGGGCCAGCACGTACCAGGCGTTGACCGGGTAGCCGCGCCCCGGTCCGGCGTTCGCGGTGGCCATGGGGCCCGCCCCTACAGGTCGAGCGTCAGGCGGCCCGACCGGCACCGCGAGACGCAGATCATCATGAACTCGTTCGCCGCGCGCTCGTCGGCGTTCAGCACCGAGTCGCGGTGGTCGACGTCGCCGTCGACGACCTCGGTCTCGCAGGTGCCGCAGACGCCCTCCAGGCACGAGCCCAGCACGCTCACGCCGGCGTCCTCGACCACCTCGAAGACCGTCCGGTCCGCGGGCACCGTCAGCGTGAGCCCCGAGCGCTGCAGGACCAGCTCGAACTCCGCGTCCGCGCCGGCCGCCGGCTCCTGCGGCCGCGCCGAGAACCGCTCCAGGTGCAGCGCGCCGGGCGGCCACGCCGTGCACAGCTCCTCGACCGCGGCCAGCAGGCCCTCGGGGCCGCAGCAGTAGACCAGGGTGTCCGGCCGCGGGTCGGCCAGCAGCGCCGCGAGGTCCGGCAGGCCCGTCTCGTCCTGCGGGGCGAGGGTGACCCGGTCGCCGTGGCGCGCGAGCTCGTCGGCGAAGGCCATCGACGCCCGGGACCGCCCGCCGTACAGCAGCGTCCAGTCCGCCCCGGTGGCGTCGGCCTCGGCGACCATCGGCAGGAGCGGGGTGATGCCGATGCCGCCGGCGACGAACAGGTAGCGGGGCGAGGCCACGAGCGGGAAGTGGTTGCGCGGGCCGCGCGTGCGGACCGTGGCGCCGGGCCGCAGCGCGTGCACGGCCGCGGAGCCGCCGCGGCCGTCCGCGGCGAGCAGCACGCCCAGGCGCCAGCGGGAGTCGTCGGCCGGGTCGCCGCACAGCGAGTACTGCCGGACCAGCTCCTCGCCGGCGTCGGTGCGCAGCACGAGGTCGACGTGCGCGCCGGGGGTCCAGGCGGGCAGCGGGGCGCCGGCGGGGTCGGCCAGCTCGACGGCGACGACGCCGTCGGCGACCGGGCGCACGTCCCGCACGACCAGGTCGGCCTCGACCTCCCGCACGATGGTCGCCGTCCTCGTCGTGGCCGTTCCCGCCGCCGTTGTCATGTCACCGCCCCGCTCGTCCCGATCCGTTCGGGTACGAACGATACGGCCGGACGGCGGGGCTGACAACCGTTAGGGGCCGAACTAGCGTGGGGGCCATGCGCGTCCTCGTCGTCCAGCACGACCACGTCTCGCCCCCCGGCCCGGTGGGGGAGCGGTTCGCCGACCGCGGGTACGAGCCGGTGGCGCACCCCGTGGTGCCCGAGGAGCTGTTCCACGCGCCGAACGTCGCGGTGAGCTTCCCCGACCCGGCGGACTACGACGCGGTCGTCGCGATGGGCGCGCCGTGGTCGGTGTACGACCAGGAGATGATCGGGGAGTGGGTCGGACCCGAGCTGGCGTTCCTGCGGCAGGCGCACCGGGCCGGGGTCCCCGTGCTCGGCATCTGCTTCGGCGGCCAGCTGCTCGCCCAGGCCCACGGCGGCACGGTGACGCGCTCGTCGACCCCGGAGCTGGGCTGGTGCGCGGTCGAGTCCGACGACGAGGCGCTCGTGCCGGGCGGCCCCTGGTTCGCCTGGCACTACGACGGCTGGACGCTGCCGCCCGACGCCGTCGAGGTCGCCCGCAACGCCGCCGCCTCGCAGGCGTTCGTCCTGGGCCGCAACCTGGCGGTGCAGTTCCACCCGGAGCTGGGCTCCGCGATGCTCGACGGCTGGCTGCGCAACGGCGGCGACCGCCTGGCCGTCGAGTTCGGGCTCGACCCGGGCCGGCTGCTGGAGCAGACGCGGGAGCGCGACGAGGAGGGGCGCCGGCGCGCCCACCGGCTGGTCGACGCGTTCCTCGACCGGGTCGCCGCGCGCCCGGCGGCCCTGTCCGCCCGCGCCGACGTCGCCACCGACACGCCGGCGCGCTACGCCAAGCAGCTCGTCTCGCACCTCGGCCGCAAGCTCGCGTTCACCACCGACGGCCCGACCTCGACGGCGCGGCTCGGCGGCGGCACGGCCCGCATCGTCGTGGGGGACGGCATCCTGACGCTGCTCGCCGAGGCCCCCGACACCGAGGACCTGGAGCGCGTCAAGGACGTGCTCGGCCGGCACCTCGAGCGCTTCGGCGCCCGCAACGAGCTGGCCGTGACCTGGACGGCCGGCTGAGCGGTCGGCGGGTGGCGGTGTCGCGGTGACGGCCGGGCCGCGCGCGGGCCGGGCACGCCCGTACCGGGGGCGGGGGTGACGCCGCCGGGGCCGACCGGCGGCTCGACCGTCGTCGTCGGGTGGGGCCTCGCGGCCGCGCTGCTGGTGCTCACCCTGATCGCGGTGGCCGTCAGCGGGTTCGCCGGCCTCGGCGTGGCCCGGCGGATCGGCACGGCGGCCGTCCGGGCGGTGCTGCAGCTCGCCGCCGTCAGCCTGGTGATCGTCGCGGTGGTCCGCTCGCTGGCGCTCTCGCTGCTGTTCGTGCTGGTCATGCTGACCGTGGCGGCGGTGACGTCCGCGCGGCGGATGACGCGCCACCGCAGCGGCCTGCACGCGGTCGTGCCCATCGCGCTGGGCGCCGCGCCGGTGCTCGCCGTCGTCGTCGCCACCGGGGCGGTGCCGGTGACGGGCATCGCGCTGGTCCCGGTGTGCGGCATCGTGATCGGCGGGGCCATGACGGCGACGTCGCTGTGCGGGCGGCGGGCGCTCGACGAGCTGGCGCTGCGGCACGGGGAGTACGAGGCCGCGCTGTCGCTGGGCCTGCTCGAGCGCGACGCCGCGCTGGAGCTGGTGGCGCCGGCGGCGCGCCAGGCCCTGGTGCCGGCGACCGACCAGACCCGCACGGTGGGCCTGGTCACCCTGCCGGGGGCGTTCGTGGGCGTGCTGATCGGCAGCGGCGACCCGGTGCAGGCCGGCGCCGCGCAGGTCCTGGTGCTGATCGGGCTGCTCGCCGCCGAGGCGATCGCGGCCGTCGCCACCGTCGAGCTGGTGGCCCGGGGCCGCATCCGCCGTCCGGTCGACGCGTCGGCGTGAACCCGCCGTCGTCGGCGCCCGCTCCCGCCCCGGCCGTCGCATACTGGGAACATGGGCGGGGACACGGGCGGGGACGGGGCGCGGCACCGCCGGCGCGGAGCGGCGCACCCCGCGGTCCTCACCCCGCCCACCGGCCTGCCGGCCACGGCCCCGCACCCGCTGCCCCCGCCGCCGCTGCCCCCGCCGCCGGGCCGCCGCCCGGTCGGCCCGGGCGCGCCCCCGCCCGCCGTCGCGCGCCCGGTGCTGGACCCGTGCGCGTGCCACCACGCC
>DASVUG010000330.1:0-7660 GCA_036387155.1 Pseudonocardia sp.
CGCGTGGCGGCCACCGAGCCGCTGCTCGCCACCCGCGACATCGCGGGCGCGGTGGACGCGGCGCTGGAGCGCGTCGGGCTCGCCGGCGCGGCCGACCGCCGGTTCCGCGGCTACTCGCTCGGCATGAAACAGCGCCTGGGCCTCGCGTCGGCGCTGTTGCTGCCGCGGCGTCTCGTCGTCCTCGACGAGCCCACGAACGGGCTGGACCCCGCCGGCACCCGCGACGTCCGCCGGATCATCGGCGAGCTGCACGCGGGCGGGGCGACGGTCGTCGTCTCGTCGCACCTGCTCACCGAGGTCGAGGCCACCTGCACCCATGTCGCGGTGCTGCAGTCGGGCACGTTGATCGCCGAGGGCGAGCTGTGCTCGCTCCTCGACGCCGACGCGGACGGCCTCGTCGTCGTCACTCCGGACGTCGACCTCGCGCTCGCCACCCTGCGCGCTGCGGGCGCGGCCGCCTACCGCGACGACGCCGGTGACCCGACCGTCCGCGACACCCCCGGCGACGCGCCGGAGCGGGAGCCGGCGCTGGTGGTGGCGGACGGGCCGCCGACGCCGGAGGTCGTGGCGCTGCTGGTCCGCGCCGGGGTGGCCGTGCACGAGGTGCGGCGGCGGCGCCCGCGGCTGGAGGAGCTCTTCGCCCGCCTCACGGAGGGGACGCCGTGACCGACCCCGCGGGGGTGCGTCCCGAGCTGCAGGAAAGCCACTTTCCTGCAGCCACACCGCATGAAGGTGGCTTTCCTGCAACCGCCGGCGCCACCACGCGGGTAGCGGGCGCGGCCGGCGTCCCGGTTCCGGCCGTCGCCAGTGACGTCGCCGGACCCGGCCCGGCGCCGCTGGGCCGCCTGCTCGCGGCCGAGGTCCGGTGGGTGTTCCGCCGCCCGCGCACGCTCGTGCTGCTCGGCGTCTTCGCGGCGGTCCCGGTGCTGATCGCGATCGGGGTGCGGCTCGCGGACCGGGGGCCGGGCCGCGGCCTGATCGGGGCCGTGGCGGGCAACGGGCTGGTCCTGCCCGTCGCCGCGCTGATCCTCGCGCTGGGGCTGCTGCTGCCGCTGGCCGTCGCGACGGCCGCGGCGGACGCGCTGGCCGGCGAGGCCGCGGCGGGCACGCTGCGGGGGCTGCTGCTCGCCCCGGTCGGGCGCCTGCGGCTGGTCGTCATGAAGGCCGTCGGGGTGCTGGTCGTCGCCGTCGCCGCCGTGCTGGTGATCGCCGTGGTCGGGGTGGTGGCGGGCCTGCTGGTCGTCGGGACCCAGGACCCGGCCGGTGGGCTGCTCACGCTGTCGGGCACCACCGTCGGGCTCGGCGACGCGCTGGGCCGCGTCGCGCTGGTCGCGGCCTGGACGGTCGGGCAGCTCGCGGCCGTCGGCGCGGTGGCGCTGGCCGTCTCCGCCGCGACGGAGCACCCGCTGGTCGTCCTCGCCGCCGTGCTGGCCGGCCTCATCGTCTTCGGCGTGCTGGGCGCCATCCCCGCGCTGGACGGCCTGGCGCCCTACCTGCTGACGTCGGGCTGGAGCGCGGGCGCCGACGCCCTGCGCGACCCGCTCCCGCTGGACGGGATGGCGTCGTCGACCCTGCGGGCGCTGGCCTACGCGGCCGCCGGCGCCGCCGCCACCGTCGCCACGGTGCTGCGCCGCGACGCGTAGCGCACCCCCCGGCGTCGCAACCCGGCCGGATCCGACGCGCGGTGGCCGCCCCGCACCGGATCAGCGGTTGCCGAACGGGCTGCGCGGGCCAGGATGTCCGGTATGCCCGCGCTCCTGCCCGACGACGCCGTCGACGCCGCCCTGGCGGACCTCCCCGGCTGGCGCCGCGCCGGCGACGAGCTCGTGCGCACCGCCGAGCTGCCCAGCTTCCCCGCTGCGATCGACGTCGTCGCGCGCGTCGCCGAGATCGCCGAGGCCCGCGACCACCACCCCGACATCGACATCCGGTGGCGCACCCTGACCTTCCGCCTCTCCACCCACTCCGAGGGCGGGATCACCCGGAACGACGTCGACCTCGCGAAGGCGATCTCCGAGCAGGTGGAGGCACAGTGACGGCCAAGGCGAAGAGCAAGAACGGCAGGACCGGCAAGACCGGCAAGACCGCGGAGAAGGCCGCGACGAACGGCCGCGTCGACGCCGACCTCGACGCGAAGCCGGCGGCGGCCGACGCCGGGCCGAAGCGCCTGAACAAGGCCGTCTACGAGGCGGAGCTGCTGCGCCTGCAGGGCGAGCTGGTCGAGATGCAGGAGTGGGTGCGCAGCAGCGGCACCCGGCTCGTCGTCGTCTTCGAAGGCCGGGACGCCGCGGGCAAGGGCGGGGCGATCCAGCGCGTCGCGGAGTACCTCAACCCCCGCGTCTGCCGCATCGTCGCCCTGCCCGCGCCGACGGAGCGCCAGCGCACCCAGTGGTACTTCCAGCGCTACGTCGAGCACCTGCCGGCCGCCGGCGAGATCGTGCTGCTCGACCGCAGCTGGTACAACCGCGCCGGCGTCGAGCGGGTCATGGGGTTCTGCACGCCCTGGGAGTACAACCGGTTCCTGCGCCAGTGCCCGTCCTTCGAGGAGATGCTGATCGAGGACGGCGTCCTGCTGCGCAAGTACTGGTTCTCCGTCAGCGACCGCGAGCAGGAGCGGCGCTTCCGGGAGCGGCTGGGGAACCCGATGAAGCGCTGGAAGCTCTCCCCGATGGACCTGGAGTCCATCGCGCGCTGGGAGGACTACTCGCGGGCGAAGGACGAGATGTTCGCCCACACCGACACCGACACCGCGCCCTGGTTCGTCGTCGAGTCCGAGGACAAGCGCCGCGCCCGGATCAACATGATCGCCCACCTGCTGTCGAGCGTGCCGTGGCAGCCGGTGGAGCAGCAGGCGCTGGAGATCCCCGAGCGCCCGCCGTCGACGGGCTACCAGCGGCCCCCGCGCTCGCAGTTCCGCGAGGTACCCGACCACGCCGCCGACCTCGGCTGAGGGGGTGGGGACGCGCCACGGGGTCGGCGCGGCCCGGTGCGATGATGCCGGGGTGACGGTGCGGACGCGGACGGCCCCGTTCGGCGTCCTGGTGGTGCTCAGCCTGGTGGTGCTCTTCACGCCGTCGTCCGGGGTGCCGTCCGTGCACCCGGGGGTGGACAAGGTGATCCACCTGGCGCTGTTCGCCGCGCTGGCGCTGACGGGCCGGTGGGCCGGGCTCCGGCCGGCGGCGCTGGCCGTCGGGCTCGCCGCGTACGCCGGGATCTCCGAGGTGCTGCAGGCGGTGCTGCCGATCGGGCGGGACGGCGGGTGGACCGACGCCCTGGCCGACGTCGCGGGCGTCGCGGTGGGCCTGGCGGCGGACCGGGTCGCCGCCCACCGGACCGGCCGTGGCTGACGGTCCCGCCCGCCGCGCCGGCGCCGTCCGGATCTCCGCCGCGGAGCGCCGCGCCCGCCTCGCCGTCCGGCACCGGCTCACGCCGCCGTCCCGCACCGACGACGTCGTGGCGATCGCCGACGACCTCGTCGCGCTGCACTCGTCGGACCCGGTGACGGTCCACCTCTCGGTGCTCGCCCGGATGCGGCACCCGGCGCTCGCCGCCGTCGAGCGCGCGCTCTACGACGACCGCACGCTCGTCCGCCACCACGCCATGCGCCGGACGCTGTGGGTGGCCGGGCACGAGACCGTCCGGCTCGCCCACGCCGCGGCGACCGTCGACGTGCACCGGACCGAGCACCGGAAGCTGTGCGCCGGGCTGACGGCCGCCGGGTTCGCCGACCCGGACGCGTGGTTCGCCGCGGGGCGCGCGCAGGTGCTCGACCTGCTCGCCGACGGCCCGCTGCCGGGCCGCGACGTCGGCCGCCGGCTGCCGGAGCTCACGACACCGATCCCGGCCGGCCGCCTGGACAACCTCCTCGCCGCCCACACCCGGCTGCTGCTGGTGCTCGGCTTCGCCGGGGAGGTCGTGCGGGCCCGCCCGATCGGCACCTGGATCAACGGCCAGTACCGGTGGGCCGCCGCGCACGACTGGCTCCCGGGCGGCATCGCCACCGGCCTGGACCGCCGCACCGCCGCGGCCGGGCTGGCGGAGCGCTGGCTGCGCGCCTTCGGGCCGGGCACGAAGGCCGACCTGCAGTGGTGGGCCGGCTGGACGGCGGCGACGACGAACCGCGCGCTCGCCGACGTCGACGCCGTCGCGGTGGAGCTGGACGACGGGAGCGCGGCGTTCGTGCTGCCCGACGACGTCGACACCGCGCCGCCCGTCGAGCCCTGGGTCGCCCTGCTGCCCGGGCTCGACCCCACGACGATGGGCTGGAAGGAGCGCGGCTGGTACCTCGACCCGGAGGTCGGCGCCGCGGTGTTCGACCGCAACGGCAACGCCGGCCCGACGATCTGGGTCGACGGACGCGTCGTCGGCAGCTGGGTGCAGCGCCCGGACGGCACCATCGCCGTCCACCTGCTGACCGACGTCGACCCCGCCCGCCGCGCCGAGATCGACGCCACCGCAGAGCGCCTGCGCGAGCTGCTCGGCGACGTCCGCTTCCGCGTCCGCTTCCCCGCACCCGTCCAGGCCGCGCTGCTGGCGTGACGCACCCGGTCGGTAGCCTCACGCCGTGGGACTGCTCGACGGCATCAGGGGTAACGCGTCGCGGGTCGATCCGACCGCCGCGGCGCAGGAGTACGGGCGACTGCTCGCGCAGGGCGAGCAGGTGTACGCGGCCTACGTGCTCGTCCGCGACGCCATCCTGTTCACCGACCGGCGGCTCATCCTCGTCGACAAGCAGGGGGTCACGGGTCGCAAGGTGGAGTACCACTCCGTCCCGTACCGCGCCGTCACCCACTTCTCGGTGGAGACCGCCGGCACGTTCGACCTCGACGCCGAGCTGACCATCTGGATCTCGGGCGGTCAGAGCATCGCCAGGCAGTTCGGCAAGGGCGTGGACGTCTACGAGGTGCAGGCGCTGCTCGCGGGCTTCGTGGCGCGCTGAGTCCTGCCGTGGAACAGCGCATCAGCCTCATCACCCTCGGCGTCACCGACCTCGCCCGGGCGCGTTCCTTCTACGCCGCGCTGGGCTGGCGGGGCCAGGAGGTCGAGGAGACCGTGTTCTTCCAAGCCGGTCCGGTGGGGCTGGTGCTGTGGGACCGCGGCAAGCTGGCGGCCGACTCCGGGACGTCCGTCGGGGACGGGTTCGACGGCGTGGTGCTGGCGCAGAACGTGCGGTCCCCCGAGGAGGTGGACGCGGTCGTCGCCGCGGCGGACGCGGCGGGGGCCACGATCACCCGACCGCCGGGCCCGACCTTCTACGGCGGCTACGCGGGGGTGTTCCTCGACCCCGACGGGCACGCGTGGGAGATCGCGCACAACCCGGGCTTCACCCTCGCGGACGACGGCGCGCTCGTGCTCCCGCAGTTCTGACCCGGGTCAGCGGGTCCCGACGGACCTCGACGCCCGGCGGGCTCGGCCGGTGTCGGCGTGCCACGCGCCCCGACCGCCGACCGTTGGGAGCGATCACGCGGGGAGCCGGTACACCGAGACGTGCGACCGCGACTCGGCGGTGAACGCCGAGCCCGTCCAGTCCGCGTCGCGGGACTCCAGGTCGAACCCGGCGAGCCGGCCCATGAGGTCGAGCTCGCCCGGCCAGACGTAGCGGTGCGGGCTGTGGAAGATCCGCGCCTCCCGGCCCGCGCCGAACCGCACGTGGTGGGAGACCAGGTGCTGCGCGACGACGTCGTAGGTGTCGATCCCGAGGTAGCCGGGCTCGGCGACGAACACCGCACCCTGCTGGCCCGGCGGCAGCACGCGCAGGTCCGGCACCGTCAGCTCCACCACGAACCGGCCGCCGGGGCGCAGGTGCCGGGCCGCGTTGCGGAAGCACTCCACCTGCGCGTCCTGTGTGAGCAGGTTGGAGACGGTGTTGAAGACGAGGTAGACCAGCGCGTACTCCCCCGGCGCCCGCACGGTGGCCATGTCCCCGACGACCACCGGGACCGTCGCCTCGTCGACCTTCGCGCGCAGCCGCTCGAGCATCGGGCCGGACAGCTCGATGCCCGTCACGGGAACACCGCGCGCCGCCAGCGGGACGGCCACCCGCCCGGTCCCGACGGCGAACTCCAGCGCCGGGCCGCCGCCGGCGAGCGCGGCGAGCCGGTCGACGGCCGGGTCCAGCACGTCGGGGGCGAACATGCCGGTGCCGGGCGTGTCGTACTCCCGGGCCGCCTCGTCGTCCCAGATCTCGTCCTGCCGCAGGTGCCGGGGGTCCACGGAGCCGACCCTGCCGGGGGAGGCACCCCCCGTCGACCGGTTTCCGGGGCTCACCACCGCCCGGGCCCCGACGAGGGCGCCACGGGGCGGGCCCGGGACCGGCGGTCAGGCCTTGCCGTAGTCGGCGCTCAGCCACCGATCGGGACGCATGCGCACGAGCAGCGAGTCCGGCCCGAGGTTGTCCGCCACCCAGCGGGCGGCGTCCTCCGCGGGCATGTAGCGGGCCGTGATCTGCAGCGCCTCGTCCTCCGTCGGCGCCCGCTCGATCTCGGCCACGGGCCCCTCGGCCGTGACGTACCGGTACGGCAGCGTCTCGTCCTGGGCGCAGATGCTGAACCGGCCCGCCTCGCGGAACAGCCGCTCCTTCACCGTGCCGCGGTCGGTCCAGATGAGCACGTCCCCGCCGGGCGCGTAGTCGTACCAGACGGGCGTGGCGAGCGGGGCCCGGCCGGGCCGCTCCACCGCGACGACGCCGACGTGCACCCCGGCGAGGAACTCCTCGCGCTCCTGCGCGGTCATGACGAACGACACGGGCATCCCTCCACGTCGACGTGCTGCACGGCCAGCCGCGCCGACCCTACCGAGCGGTGGCCGTGCGGCCCGTCGGGAATGCGGCCCGTCCCTACCGAGTTAGTTGAAACATGAAGCACATCGGGTTCCTGTCGTTCGGGCACTGGTCGCCGTCGCGCGGGTCGATGGTCCGCTCGGCGTCGGACGCGCTGCTGCAGTCCATCGAGCTGGCCGTGGCCGCGGAGGAGGCGGGCGCCGACGGCGCCTACTTCCGCGTGCACCACTTCGCCCGCCAGCTCGCGTCACCGTTCCCGCTGCTGGCCGCGGCCGCGGCGCGGACCAGCCGCATCGAGCTGGGCACCGGCATCATCGACATGCGCTACGAGAACCCGCTGTACATGGCCGAGGACGCCGGCAGCGCGGACCTCATCTCCGGCGGCCGGCTCCAGCTCGGCATCAGCCGGGGGTCCCCCGAGCAGGTCGTCGACGGCTACCGCCACTTCGGGTACGTCCCGGCCGAGGGCACGAGCGACGCCGACATGGCCCGCGAGCACACGCGGCGGTTCCTCGAGGTGCTGTCGGGCAAGGGCTTCGCCGCGCCCAACCCGCGGCCGATGTTCGCCAACCCGCCGGGCCTGCTGCGGATCGAGCCCCACTCGCCGGGCCTGCGCGACCGCATCTGGTGGGGCGCCGGCACCCGCGGCACCGCCGAGTGGGCGGCCGAGCAGGGCATGAACCTGATGAGCTCGACGCTGCTCACCGAGGACACCGGCGTGCCCTTCCACCAGCTGCAGGCCGAGCAGATCCAGCGCTTCCGCGACGCCTGGGCCGCGGCCGGGCACACCCGGGTGCCGCGCGTCTCGGTCAGCCGCAGCATCTTCCCGATCGTCAGCGACCTGGACCGGGCGTACTTCGGCTCCGCGCGCGGGGGCCAGGA
>DASVUG010000331.1:0-11831 GCA_036387155.1 Pseudonocardia sp.
CGAGGGCATCAACGAGGGCGGGTCGATGGGCAGCTTCATCGCCGCCGGCAGCGCCTACGCCACCCACGGCGAGCCGATGATCCCGGTCTACGTCTTCTACTCGATGTTCGGCTTCCAGCGCACCGGCGACTCGATCTGGGCGGCGGCGGACCAGATGGCCCGCGGGTTCCTGCTGGGCGCGACGGCCGGCCGCACGACGCTGGTCGGCGAGGGCCTGCAGCACAACGACGGCCACTCACTGCTGCTGGCGTCCACGAACCCGGCGGTGGTGGCCTACGACCCGGCGTTCTCCTTCGAGATCGCGCACATCGTCAAGGACGGGCTGCGGCGGATGTACGGCGGGGACGGGGACACGCTCGAGGGCGAGAACGTCTTCTACTACCTGACGGTCTACAACGAGCCCTACCCGCAGCCGGCCGAGCCGGAGGACCTCGACGTGGAGGCGCTGCTCCGCGGGCTCCACCGCTACCAGGGCAGCGGGCACGCCGACGGTCCGCAGGTCCGGCTGCTCGCCTCCGGCGTGGCGCTGCCGTGGGCGATCAAAGCACGCGAGCTGCTGGCCGAGCAGTGGGGCGTCGGCGCGGAGGTGTGGTCGGTGACGTCGTGGGGCGAGCTGCGCCGCGACGGCGTCGAGGCCGAGCACCACAACCTCGTCCACCCCGACGCGGAGCCGCGGGTGCCGTACGTCAGCGGGGCGTTGGCGGGCGAGACGCCGGTCGTCGCCGTCTCGGACTGGATGCGCGCGGTGCCCGACCAGATCCGCCAGTGGGTGCCGGCCCGGTTCACCTCGCTCGGCACGGACGGCTTCGGCCTGTCCGACACCCGCCCCGCTGCCCGCCGGCACTTCGCCGTGGACGCCGAGTCGATCACCGTCGCGGCCCTGTCGACGCTCGCCGCCGAGGGGGCGGTGGACCGGGCGGTGGCGGTGGAGGCCGCGGCGAAGTACCGCATCGACGACCCGCAGGCGGCGGGGCCCCAGACGAGCGACCCGGGGGTGGCGTGACGGGGCTCCGCGGGCCCGGTTCGCGCCGTGCGCGCCGGCGGGTTCTCGGCGCCCCGACAGCGGGTAACGGTACGAAAACCCTGGTCATCAACCCTCGGCAAGAACGGTCGGGCACGGTACGCTCCGCGCCGACGCCGACCTCGCCGTGCGAATAGGCGTCCCGACCCGGACGCGGATTGTAGCGGCCGAGCGGCGCGATGCCGGGGGCCAGCGCCCCGGCGCCTGGTACGAGGAGAGCAAGAATGGCAGAGGGCACCGTCAAGTGGTTCAACAGCGAGAAGGGCTACGGCTTCCTCGCTCCCGACGGTGGCGGCGCGGACGTCTTCGTGCACTACTCCGCGATCCAGAAGAACGGGTACAAGAGCCTGGACGAGGGCGAGCGCGTGTCGTTCGACATCGAGCAGGGGCAGAAGGGCCCGCAGGCCACGAAGGTGATGCCGCTCGGCGGCTGATCGGCGGACGGCGCGCCGCACGGCGCTCCCTCCTCCCGGCCGCACGCGACGGACGCCGCGCCCCGGGTGGGCGTCCCCGAACGCCCACCCGGGTCGGCCGCGACGGCCGACCGTGACCGGCCGGGCCGGGTCGGTCTCCGCGGCGACGCTGCGGCGGCTCGAGCGCGCGGCCGGGGAGCTCGCCTCCACCGCCCTCGCCGCCATGAACCGGCAGCCGTGGTTCGCCCGGCTCCCGGCGGACCGGCGGGCCGCGGTGCTGCTGGTGATCCAGCGCGGGGTCGTGAACTTCGTGGCGCGTCTGCGCGAGCCCGGCGTGACGGTCCGGCTCACCGCCGAGGCGTTCCGCGCGGCCCCGCGCGACCTGGCGCGGCGCCTGACGCTGCACCAGACCGTCGAGCTCGTGCGGATCGCCACGGACGTGTTCGAGCAGCGGCTGCCGCCGCTGGCGGGCGACGGCGACGAGCGCCGCGTGCTCGTCGAGGGCGTGCTGCGCTTCGGCCGGGACGCCGCGTTCGCCGCCGCGACCGCCTACGCCGTCGCCGCCGAGGCCCGCGGCGCGTGGGACGCGCGCTTGGAGGCGCTCGTCGTGGACGCGGTGGTGCGCGGGCCGGACGGCGACGGCGACGCCGACGACGTGCTGGTCTCGCGGGGCGCCGCCCTGGGCTGGAACCCGACGGCGCCGGTGCGGGTCGTCGTCGGCGCGACCCCGGGGGCGGCGTCGGGGGCGGCGCCTGCGGGTGACGGCCCGGGCGCGCTGCGCCGCCACGGCCTGCGCTCCGGGCGCCCGGTGCTCGCCGCCGTCCAGGGCGCCCGGCTGGTCGTGCTGCTCGCCGAACCGGACGACGGCGACCGGGACCTCCCGCGCCCCGCCTGGGACCCCACCGGCCTGGGCGACCACCTTCCCGGGTTCCTCGCGGCCTTCGGGCCCGGCCCGGTCGTCGTCGGCCCCGTCGCCGCCGGCCTGACCGGGGCCCACACCAGCGCCCACGAGGCCCTCGCCGGCCTGCGCGCCGCCGCGGGCCGCCCCGACGCGCCCCGCCCGGTCGCGGCGGACGACCTGCTGCCCGAGCGCGCGCTCGCCGGGGACCCGGCCGCGCACCGGCGCCTGGTCGCCACCGCCGTCACGCCGCTCACCGACGCCGGCGGCGAGCTGCTGCGCACCCTCGCCGCGTACGTGGAGGGCGGCGGGTCGCTGGAGGCGTGCGCGCGGCGGCTCTACGTGCACCCGAACACCGTCCGGTACCGCCTGCGCCGGGTCGGCGAGGTCACCGGCCTGTCCCCCACCGATCCGCGCGACGCGTTCGTGCTGCGGACGGCCCTGGTGGCCGCGCGACTGCGGGATGGTGGAGAACCTCCAACCCGGGGCGGGTGAGTTTGGCGCCGTCCGACATGCCGTTCGGGCCCGACGCCGATGAAGCTTGCGGGCGTGATCGCCCTGCTCGCGCCCGGACAGGGCGCGCAGACCCCCGGCATGCTCGCCCCGTGGCTCGCCGCACCGGACGCGCGCGCCACCGTCGCCCGCTGGTCGGACGCCGCCGGGCTCGACCTGGAGCGGCTCGGGACGACGGCCACGGCGGAGGAGATCCGCGACACCGCGGTCACCCAGCCGCTGGTGGTGGCCACGGCGCTGCTCGCCCACGCCGCGCTGCTCGACCGGCTGGGGGCCGCCGGCGCGCCGCCCCCGGCGCTCGACGCGGTGGTCGCCGGCCACTCCGTCGGCGAGCTGGCCGCCGCCGCCGTCGCGGGGGTGCTCGACCCGGAGGTCGCCGTCGCCCTCGCCGCGGTACGGGGCCGGGAGATGGCCGAGGCGTGCGCGTCGACACCCACGGGCATGAGCGCGGTCCTGGGCGGGCACCCGGACGAGGTGCTCGCCCGTCTCGAGGAGCTGGGGCTCGACCCCGCCAACCGCAACGGCGCCGGCCAGGTCGTCGCCGCCGGCCCGGTCGCGGCGCTGGCCGCCCTGGCCGCCCAGCCGCCCGCGCGGGCCCGGGTGGTGCCGCTGGCCGTCGCGGGCGCCTTCCACACCCGCTACATGACCCCCGCGCAGGAGGCGCTCGCCGCGCACGCCGCGTCGGTGACCCCGCACGACCCGACGGCCACGCTGCTGTCCAACGCCGACGGCGCCGCCGTCACCGACGGGGCCGACGCCCTGGCCCGGCTGGTCGCGCAGGTGACCCGCCCGGTGCGCTGGGACTCCTGCCAGGCGGCGCTGCGCGAGCGCGGTGTCACGGCGCTGATCGAGCTGCCGCCCGCCGGCACCCTGGTCGGGCTGGCCAAGCGCGAGCTGCGGGGCGTGCCGGCGCTGGCGCTGCGGACGCCGGACGACCTCGACGCGGCGGTCGCGCTGCTCGCCGAGCACGGCGGGGGCGCGGACTCCCCGGCGCAGGACGCCCCCGCGCAGGACTCCCCAGTGCAGGACTCCCCCGTGCAGGACGCCCCCGCGGGGAGCGGGCGGTGAGCGCCCGGTTGCGGCTCGCGGAGCCGACCCCCGGCGCCCGGCTGCTCGGCCTGGGCAGCTGGCGTCCCGAGCGGGTGGTCACGAACGACGAGCTGGCCGCGCGCGTCGACACCAGCGACGAGTGGATCCGCTCCCGGGTCGGGATCGTCAGCCGGCGGATCGCGGACAAGGACACCCTGCTGGTCGAGATGGCCGCCGAGGCCGGCAGCCGCGCGCTCGAGGACTCCGGGGTCGACCCGGCCGCCGTCGGTGCCGTCATCGTCGCCACCTGCACGATGCCCCACGCCGTCCCGAACGCCGCGGCGCAGGTCGCGACGCGGATGGGGATCCCGGCGCCGGCGGCCTTCGACGTCAACACCGCGTGCTCGGGCTTCAGCTACGGCGTGGCCGTGGCCGCGGACCTCGTGCGCGGCGGCACCGTCCGCCACGCCGTGGTGATCGGCGCGGAGAAGCTGTCGGAGTGGCTGGACTGGGACGACCGCTCGACCTCCATCATCTTCGCCGACGGCGCCGGCGCGGCCGTGGTCGGCGCGGCGCCCGACGCGGCGTCGGTGGGCGTCGGCCCGGTGGCGTGGGGCAGCGCGGGCGACCAGTTCGCCGCCATCCGGATCAACCCGGACACCCGGGCGCTGCACCAGGAGGGCCAGCAGGTGTTCCGCTGGGCCACCACGCAGGTCGCGCCGGTGGCGCTGCGGGCGATCGAGCTCGCCGGCCTGACCCCGGCCGACATCGACGTCCTCGTGCCGCACCAGGCCAACCTGCGCATCGTCGAGGCGCTGGCGAAGAAGCTGCGGCAGAAGGGCGCGCGGGACGACATGCGCGTCGCCGACGACATCGTCCACTCGGGCAACACCTCGTCGGCGTCGATCCCGCTGGCGCTCGACCACATGCGCACCGAGGGCCGCCTGCGGCCGGGTGACACCGTCCTGCTCGTAGGCTTCGGCGCGGGGCTGTCGTACGCCGCGCAGGTCGTGATCTGTCCGTGAGCCCCACCCCAGAACCCCAGACCGACCAGAAGGAGCACCGCAGCATGGCCGACAACGCCGAGATCCAGTCCGGGTTCGCCGAGATCGTCGAGGAGGTCGCCGGGATCGACGCCGCCGAGGTGACCCCGGAGAAGTCCTTCGTCGACGACCTCGACATCGACTCCCTGTCGATGGTCGAGATCGCGGTGCAGGCCGAGGACAAGTTCGGCGTCAAGATCCCCGACGACCAGCTGGCCCAGCTCAAGACCGTGAGCGACGCCGTGGACTACATCGCGAAGCACCAGTGATACCGGTCGCGCCGCACGGGAACGGCAGGGAGATGAGCGCAGGAGGACGAGCAGGGTGACCCCCTCCCACGACGTCGTCATCACCGGGTACGGCGCGACGACCCCGCTCGGCGGGGACGCCGCGTCGACCTGGGACGCCCTGCTCGCCGGGCGGTCGGGCGTGTCCCGGCTCGAGACGGACTGGGTCGAGCGGTTCGACCTGCCCGTGCGCATCGCCGCCCAGCTGGCGGTGGAGCCCACCGACGTGCTCAAGCGGGTCGAGGCGCGCCGCCTCGACCGCTCCGAGCAGGTCGCGATCATCGCCGCCCGCGAGGCGTGGGCGCACGCCGGCCTGGCCGGCGACGAGCCGGTGGTGGACCCGGTGCGCCTGGCCGTGATCATCGGCACCGGCATCGGCGGCGCGCTGACGCTCCTGGGCCAGGACGACCTCCTGGAGACCCAGGGCCTGCGCAAGGTGTCCCCGCTGACGATCCCGATGCTGATGCCGAACGGGCCCGCCGCGCACGTGGGCCTGGAGCTGCGCGCCCGGGCGGGCGTGCACGCCCCGGTGTCCGCCTGCGCGTCCGGCGCCGAGGCGCTCGCCTGGGGCTGGCGCATGATCAAGTCGGGCGAGGCGGACGTCGTGGTCGCCGGCGGCGCCGAGGCGTGCATCACCGGCATCCCGCTCGCCGGGTTCTCCCAGATGCGGGCGATGAGCACGCGCAACGACGAGCCGGAGCGGGCGTCGCGACCCTTCGACGTCGACCGCGACGGGTTCGTGCTGGGCGAGGGCTCCGGGATCATGGTCCTGGAGCGCGAGGAGTTCGCCCGGGCCCGCGGCGCGACCGTGTACGGGCGGCTGGCGGGCATCGGCACGTCGGCCGACGGGCACCACATCACCGCGCCGGACCCGACCGGCGGCGGGGCGTCGCGCGCGATCGGCGCGGCGCTGCGCACCGCGGGGATCGACCGCGCCGACGTCGGGCACGTGAACTGCCACGCCACGTCCACCCCGGTCGGCGACGTGGCGGAGGCCGCGGCCATCCGCTCCGCGATCGGCGAGCACCCCGTGCTCACGGCGCCCAAGTCGGCGATGGGCCACCTGCTGGGGGCGGCCGGGGCGGTGGAGAGCATCGCGGCGATGCTGTCGGTGCGCGAGGGCATCGTCCCCCCGTCGCTGAACCTGGAGCGCCTCGACGACGGCGTCGGCCTGGACGTGGTGTCCGGCGAGGCCCGCAAGGTCGAGCTCACCGCCGCGGTGAACGACGCGTGCGGCTTCGGCGGGCACAACGTGGCGCTGGTGTTCGTCAGCCCGTAGCCGCGCGACCCGCCCCGCCCGTTCTCCTGCCCGCCGACCCCGCCCGTTGTTGCAGGAAAGCCACCTTCATGCAGCCTGGTTGCAGGAAGGTGGCTTTCCTGCGACCCCCGGCGGTGCGGGCGGTCGGGGACGGGGCGGGAGGACGGGGCGCTGCGGGGCGGCGGGCGTCAGCCCACCTGGTGCAGCCAGGTCACCGGGGCGCCGTCGCCCGCGAGCCGGAAGGGCTCCAGCGCGGTGTCCCAGGCCGAGCCCAGCAGCGCGTCGACCCGGTCGCGGACCTGGCCACCGGTGGCGCCGCTGAGCAGCGCCCGCAGCTGGTCCTCGCCCACCACGATGTCGCCGTTCGCGCTGGTGCGCCCGCGCCACAGGCCCAGCGAGGGGGCGTGGCAGAACCGTTCGCCGTCCACGCCGGGGCTCGGCTCCTCGGTGACCTCGAAGCGCAGCATCGGCCACGCGCGCAGCGCGCCCGCGAGCGCGCCGGCGCTGCCGGCCGGGCCGGACCAGGTGCACTCCGTGCGCAACAAGCCCGGGGCCGCCGGCTGCGCCGCCCACTGCAGCGACACCCGGATCCCGAGCACGCCGGAGATCGCCCACTCGACGTGCGGACAGACCGCAGTCGGCGACGAGTGGACGAAGATCACGCCGCGTGTGCTCACTGCAGACCTCCGGTGTCGACGAGGAACGTCTTCCCCTACGTCCTCGCGTCCGGTGGGACCGCGTCGAGCGCCCGGGCTCCGGCCTTGTCGGCGGGCCGGTCCGGGATGGTGCCGGTAGTGGTCGGTCGGGATGGTCGGTGATCAGTCTGCCCATCCGCGGTGCCGTGCGCCAAGTCGGGGCGGCGTGGCGCGCGATGGGCGTGTCGGTAGTCAGGCGGACGGGCCCCGCCGGTGTCAAGGTCGTCAGGGGCTCCGATCGCCGGTCACGCGGCCGCGGTCGGCGAACGCGACGCCGCGCACCCCGCGGACCAGCGGTTTCGTCGTCGTACCGGCGCGGACCCGCCCGCTCAGCCCGCGGCCGAGGACGGCGTCCAGCTCGCCCGTCCGCGCCAGGACCCGCTCCCGGCTCTCGAGCAGGTGCATCATCAAAATCGGGTACGGGTCGTCGCCGTTCGGCGTCACCCCCAGGACCAGCCACAACACCCCGCCGGTGTTCGCCGGCCCGCCGGACGCCCGCAGCTCGGCCGTGCGGTCGCCGCCGATGACGAACGTCGCGGTCACGTCGTCGCCGGGGAGGGGGTCCCCCTCGGCCCGCACCGCGCCGGTCAGCCGGCGGTGGTGGCCGACCCCGTCGTCCACCACCGCCAGCCGGCGCCGCCGACCCGCTGCACGGGCGGCGGCGCTGCCCCGTCAGCTGCAGCCGCTGGTGGAGCCGCAGCCCTCGCACAGGTAGCACGAGCCGGCGGGACGCATCTTCGTGCCGCACGTCATGCACAGCGGCGCGTCCGCGGCCTTGCCCAGGTGCAGCTCGAGCAGCTCGGTCGAGCTGTGCGCCTCCACCGGGGCGGGGCTGATCCCGGCCGGGGTGCGCGGGGCGGTGCCGTGCTCGACGCCCGAGCGCAGCTCCTCCAGGTCGACCTCCGCCGCGCCGTAGCCCGCCTCGCCGTAGTTCTGCGAGACCTGCGCGGCGCGCTCCTCCGCGGAGAGGATCCCGAGCTGGGCGCGCTTCTCGTAGGGCAGGTGGTCCAGCGCCAGGCGGCGGAACAGGTAGTCCATGACGCTGGTGGCGATCCGCAGGTCCGGGTCGTCCGTCATGCCCGCCGGCTCGAAGCGCAGGTTGGAGAACTTCGAGACGTAGAACTCCAGCGGGATGCCGTACTGCAGACCCACCGAGATCGACATCGAGAAGGCGTCCATGACGCCCGCGAGCGTCGAGCCCTGCTTGCCGAGCTTGACGAAGATCTCGCCGAGGCCGTCGTCGGGGTAGGAGCCCGACGTCAGGTAGCCCTCGGCGCCGCCGACGGTGAACGACACCGTCTGGCTCGGCCGCTTCTTCGGCAGCCGCCGGCGGACCGGGCGGTACTCCGCCGGCGCCGACGCCGTCTCGGCGGTGTCCGTGCCCGGCCTGGCCTTCTTGCCCGCCGAGAGCGGCTGGCCGACCTTGCAGTTGTCGCGGTAGATCGCCAGCGCCTTGAGCCCGGACCGCCAGCCCTCGAGGTAGATCTTCTCGACGTCCTCGACCGTGGCCGCCTCGGGCATGTTCACGGTCTTGCTGATCGCCCCCGACAGGAACGGCTGGACCGCGGCCATCATCCGCACGTGGCCCATCGGCGCGATCGACCGCTCCCCCATCGCGCAGTCGAACACGTCGTAGTGCTCGCGCCGCAGCCCGGGCGCGTCCACGACGTGCCCGTGCTCGCCCACGTACTCGACGATCGCCTCGATCTGCTCCGCCTGGTACCCGAGCCGCGCCAGCGCCCGCGGCACCGTCTGGTTCACGATCTGCATCGAGCCGCCGCCGACCAGCTTCTTGAACTTGACCAGCGCGAGGTCGGGCTCGATCCCCGTCGTGTCGCAGTCCATCATCAGCCCGATCGTGCCCGTGGGGGCGAGGACCGAGGCCTGCGCGTTCCTCCACCCGTTGGCCGCACCGACGGCCAGGGCCTCGCGCCAGGCGGTGGTGGCCAGCCGGTGGACCTCGGCGCTGGCCGGAAAGGTGCGCACGTCGTCGTTCGCCGCGGCGTGCTTGCGCATCACGCGCTGGTGCGCGTCGGCGTTGCGGGCGTAGCCGTCGTACGGGCCGACGACGCCGGCGAGCTCGGCGGACCGCTTGTAGGCCGCGCCCGTCATCAGGGAGGTGATGGCGGCCGCGAGCGACCGCCCGCCCTCGGAGTCGTACGCGTGCCCGGTGGCCATCAGCAGGGCGCCGAGGTTCGCGAACCCGATGCCCAGCTGGCGGAACCGGCGCGTGGTGTCGGCGATCGGTTCGGTCGGGAAGTCCGCGAAGCAGATGGAGATGTCCATCGCCGTGATGATGAGCTCGACGGACTTCCGGAAACGGACGGCGTCGAACTTCCCGTCCTTCCCGAGGAACGTCAGGAGGTTCAGCGAGGCGAGGTTGCAGCTGGAGTTGTCCAGGTGCATGTACTCGCTGCACGGGTTCGACGCCGAGATGCGCCCCGATTCGGGGCAGGTGTGCCAGTCGTTGATGGTGCCGTCGTACTGGATACCGGGGTCGGCGCATTCCCACGCCGCCTGCGCGATGCTGCGGAACAGCTTCTTCGCGTCCACGGA
The DNA here is from genome assembly GCA_036387155.1 of Pseudonocardia sp. GTDB lineage: Bacteria > Actinomycetota > Actinomycetes > Mycobacteriales > Pseudonocardiaceae > Pseudonocardia. Next base: position 9,714 of record DASVUG010000331.1, read on the forward strand.
CTCGATGACCTCGCCGGTCATGCGGGCGCGCAGCCCGAAATCGGCCCCCGCCTCGACCGCGCGCATGAACTCGTCGGTGACCCGGACGGAGTTGTTCGCGTTCTGGTACTGCACCGAGGCGATGTCGGACCCGCCGAGGTCCATGTCGAACCCGGCGTCGCGCAGCACCCGGATCTTGGCCTCCTCCTTGGCCTTGGTCGCGACGAACTCCTCGATGTCGGGGTGGTCGACGTCCAGGACGACCATCTTGGCCGCGCGGCGGGTGGCGCCGCCGGACTTGATGGTGCCGGCGCTGGCGTCCGCGCCGCGCATGAACGACACCGGGCCGGAGGCGGTGCCGCCGGAGGACAGCAGCTCCTTGGAGGAGCGGATCCGGGACAGGTTCAGCCCGGCGCCGGACCCGCCCTTGAAGATCAGGCCTTCCTCCCGGTACCAGTTCAGGATGGATTCCATGGTGTCGTCCACGGAGAGGATGAAGCACGCCGAGACCTGCTGCGGGCTCGCGGTGCCGACGTTGAACCACACCGGGGAGTTGAAGCTGAACACCTGGTGCAGCAGCATCCACGTCAGCTCGTGGGCGAAGACCTCGGCGTCGTCCTCGGTGGCGAAGTAGCCGTTGTCCCGGCCGGCGCGGTGGTAGACGCCGACCACGCGGTCGATGAGCTGGCGCAGGCTGGACTCGCGCTGCGGGGAGCCGACGGCGCCGCGGAAGTACTTGCTGGTGACGATGTTGGCGGCGTTCACCGACCAGGACTCGGGGAACTCCACGCCGCGCTGCTCGAAGTTGACGGTGCCGTCGCGCCAGTTCGTCATCACGACGTCGCGCCGCTGCCAGGTGACCTCGTCGTAGGGGTGCACGCCCGCGGTGGTGTGCACCCGCTCGACCGCGAGGCCGCGGCCGGGCAGGCGCCCGGCGGCGGGGTTCCCCGCAGCGGGGTCGCCGGCGGTCGGGTTGCCGGCGGCGGGGTCCCCGACGGCGGGGCGCCCAGCACGGCGCCCGCGGCCCGGGGCGGCGGAGGGCTCGGCGATCTCGGTCATGTCTGCCTCTCCTGCGGCGCGGCCCTGGGGCGGCCGGCCGCGGTCGGTGGGTCGATCGGTGAACGACGTGCGGGTGGGGACGGGCCGGAGCGGCGCGCAGCGGCGCCGTCAGGCGGGCGGCGCGTCGGCGGCGGGGCCGTCCGTGGTGCGGCGCAGCTCCGCGATCTCCTTCTCGAAGTCCTCGATGGAGGAGAACGAGCGGTAGACGCTGGCGAAGCGCATGTAGGCGACCTCGTCCAGCTCGCGCAGCGGGCCGAGGATGGCGAGGCCGACCTCGTGGCTGGGGATCTCGGCGGGCCCGCCCGCGCGGACGGACTCCTCGACGCGGTGCGCGAGCCGGTCCAGCGCGTCCTCGTCGACGGGGCGGCCCTGGCACGCGCGCCGGACGCCGCTCACGACCTTCTCGCGGCTGAACGGCTCGGTGACCCCGCTGCGCTTCACGACGGCCAGCACCGACCCCTCGACGGTGGTGAACCGCCGCCCGCACGCGGCGCAGGAGCGCCGACGCCGGATGGCCTGCCCGTCGTCCACCTCGCGGGAGTCGATCACCCGGCTGTCGCCGTGCCGGCAGAACGGGCAGCGCACACGTGCTCCTTCCGTCGAGCCGACCGGCGCCCGCCCCAACTACTGGGCGAACAACGGCGATGTAACCACAACATCTAGGGCAGCGAAAGCTGCGGCCGCCGGCCGTCGGCGTGTCGGGCGACGAGCGGTCGACGCCGGGACGGGCGGCCGCCGGGGCCGCTGCGGGCCGTCAGCCCGCGGGCACCCGGAGCACCCGGCCGGCCGGCGGGCGCGCGGAGTCGAGCGCGTTCTCGGCGGCGATCCGCTCGGCGAGGGCCGCCCGCTGCGGGCCGGACAGCCCGGGGGCGACCCGGTCCGCGACCTCCCACACCGTCTCGCCGGGCTCCACGGTGGCGAGGACGGTGCCGGGCGGGACGGTGCCCGAGGGGACGGCGCCGGACGGGCCCGGCGTGGACGGGCCGGGCGCGGACGGGCCGGCGACAGACGGGCCCGCGGCGGACCCGGCCGCCGGCGCCGCGAGGGACGCGAGGAGACCGAGCGCCACGACCGCGGCGG
>DASVUG010000332.1:0-2380 GCA_036387155.1 Pseudonocardia sp.
GGGCCGGCGCCGAGACCGGGCCCACAGCGGGCCCCGCGCGGTGCGGACGAGCAGCCCGGGCGCGGCGGCGCGGGGGGCGTGCCCCGGGTCCGGCGGGGGTTGACCCGACTTCGGGCCGTGGGGCTGTCGGCTACCGTACGGACCTCACCGGGGGTCACACGAACGGGTGGTGGATGGCGACGACGGGGCGGGCGCGCGACGGCGACGAGGCGCTGATCCAGGCCGTGTACCGCGAGCACGGCCGGGCGATGCTCGCGTACGCGACCCGGCTGCTCGGCGACCGCGCCGCGGCCGAGGACGTCGTCCAGGAGGCCCTGATCCGCGCCTGGCGCCACCCCGAGGTCCTCACCAACGGCAAGGGCTCGATCCGCGGCTGGCTGCTCACGGTGGTGCGCAACCTGGTCACGGACCGCCAGCGGGCGCGGGCGGCGCGCCCGACGGAGGTGGCCGAGAGCCCCGTGGAGGTCGCCGTGGAGCGCGACCACGCCGACCGGGTCGTCGCGTCGGTGACGGTGCTCGAGGCGCTGGAGGGGCTCTCCGACGACCACCGCGGCGTGCTCGACCAGCTGTACTTCCAGGGGCGCAGCCTCGGCGAGACGGCGGAGGCGCTGGGCATCCCGGCCGGGACGGTCAAGTCGCGGACGTACTACGCGCTGAGGGCGTTGCGGCGGTCGTTGAACCGGGAGGGCGTGGCGTCCGTGTCGGTGGAGAGGGGGTGAGAGCGTGACCGAATCGACCGACCCGCATCTGCGGCCCATCGGTACCGCCGCGGGGCGGGGTGCGCACGAGCACGATCCCGCGGAGCTGGGCGCGCTCGCCCTCGGGCTGCTCGACCCGGGGCGCACGCGGGCCGTGGAGCAGCACCTGGCGACGTGCGCCGGCTGCCGCCGCGACCTGGAGGACCTCAGCGCCGTGACCGACCTGCTCGGCGAGGTCCCCCCGGAGGCCCTGCTGGAGGGTCCGCCGGAGGGCGACCTGGTGTTGCGCCGCACCCTGCGCCAGATGCGCGCGGAGGCCGCGGCCGAGCGCCGGCGCCGGCTGCTCACCCGCGCGGCGGGCGCCGCCGCCGCGGTCGCCGTGCTGCTCGCGGGCGGGGCGGCGCTGGGGCGGTCGACGGGGCCGGACCCGCTGGTGGTGGCCTCGGGGCCGGCCGCGCCGGCGGCCGGCGGGGTCACGCTGCAGGGCGACGGGGCGTCCGGGGTCCGCATGGCCGCGGTGGTGTCGCCGGCGGCCGGCTGGGTGCGCGTGGCGGCCACCGTGCGCGGCATCCCCGCCGGGGAGCGCTGCCGGCTGCTCGTGCTGACCCGCGACGGCCGCCGGGAGGTGGCCGGGTCCTGGCTGACCTCGGCCAAGGGGGAGGCGGACGGCACGCAGGTCGACGGGGCCGCGATCGTCGCCCCGGACCAGGTCGCGGGGGTCGCCGTGGAGAACGAGTCCGGCCGCAGGTTCGTGGAGCTGCGCACCTGACCCGACGGGCGGGCGTGCCGCTCAGGCGGCGTGCTGGGCGGCCACGACCCGCAGGTCGGCGACGAGGTCGTCCAGCCCGGCGTCGCGCTCGTCGGGCTCCATCCGCAGGATCGCCGACGGGTGGATGGTGGGCACGAGGGCGTACCCCTGCCAGTCCAGCACCTGCCCGCGCCCCTCGGTGATCTTGAACTTCGGTCCCAGCAGCGCCTTCGCGGCCGTCGCGCCGAGCGTCGCCACGACGGCGGGGCGCACGACGCGCAGCTCGGCGTCCAGCCAGGGCCGGCAGGCGCGCACGTGCCCGACGGCCGGGGTCTTGTGGATCCGGCGGGTGCCGCGCTGCTCGAAGCGGAAGTGCTTGACGGCGTTGGTCACGTAGGTCTCGTCGCGCGTGATGCCGGCCCGCTCCAGGGCCTGGTCGAGCAGCTTGCCCGCGGGCCCGACGAACGGCGTCCCGGCCAGGTCCTCGCGGTCGCCGGGCTGCTCGCCGACGAACATGAGCCACGCCGTGGCCGGCCCCGCGCCGAAGACCGTCTGCGTCGCGGGTTCGTGCAGCTCGCAGCCGGTGCAGCCGCGCGCCGCGTCGCGCAGGGCATCGAGGTCGGCGAGCCGCGGAGCGATCGACGCCGGGTCGACGGACGCGTCGTCGAACGCTCCGAGGTCCAGCGGCAGGACCCCGTTCGGGTCGGTCATGGACGGCGGCTACCCGGGGTGAGGGGTCGGAAACAGGTCGACGGTGGCGCCCCGCTCGACGGGGCGCAGCAGCGGTGAGTGGCCGCGGCGGGTCATGACGTCGACGAAGTCCGACAGCGGGCTGCGCATGACGGTGTAGTCGTCGAAGTGGACCGGCACGACCGCGCGCGGCCGGATCCGCTCGACGAGGCGGGTGCCCTGCCGGCCGTCCATCGTGACGAGC
>DASVUG010000333.1:0-2813 GCA_036387155.1 Pseudonocardia sp.
CCCGCGCACCTGCGCCGGGATCAGGCCCTGGCCCGCGAGCCCGGCCCGGGCGCGGTCCAGCTCGTCGCGGTGCGCGGCGAGCGCGCGGGAGGCGTGGCGCGCGGCGTCGCGGGCCCGCTCCGCGTCGGCGAGCAGGGCGACGGCGCGGGCCGGGTCGGGCAGCAGGGCCGCGAGCAGGCGGTCGCGGGCGTCCGCGGCGGGCTGCGGCTCCGGGCTCCCGACGCGCACGGGCGCGAACCCGTCGACGGCCGTGCCGTCGGGGCCGTACGGGGCGTCGAGGTCGGACGGGGCGGCGGGCAGGACCGCGGCGGGCGCACCGCCGAGCCCGTTGCGGTGAGACGCCCCGTCGATCCCGTGGCCGCCGTGCACGGCGAACCCCGCGGACGTCGCCCGCCCGTTCCCGTTCGCCGAGCTCCCGTTCGCCGAGAGCCCGTTCGTCGACGATCCGCCGTCCGCCGAGGGCCCGCGGTGCGGTACCGGGTCCGCGGCCGACCCCCCGTCGGCCGCGGACCCGTCCGTGCGGTCACCCCCGACGACGACCGCACGAGCTCCGTCGCCACCAACCGACGGCGACCCGACCGGCGGCGACCCGACCGGCGGCGACCCGACCGGCGCCGACCCGATCGATGGCGACCCGACCGGCAGCGACTCCGCCGACCGCGACCGGGGCCACGGCCGGCGCCCGTCGGACGGCGCGGCGCCATCCGGGGCCGGCACCGGAGCCGGCACGGTGCTCGCCGCCGCGGCCCGGGTACCGGCCAGGGACGCCTCGCTCGGCGCCTCGCCCGTCCCGGCCCCGTCCGCCTCGTCGCGCTGCGCCTCCACCCCCGACTGGGTGCGCAGCGGCACCTCCTTCATGCGCAGCACCGCCAGCAGGCCGATCACCAGGACGGCCGAGGCGCTGAGGAACACCACCGACATCGACGACGCGAAGCCCTCGAGGATCGGCCGGGCCAGCGCCGGGTCGACCGCGCGCAGGAACGACGAGTCGTCGAGGTTCGGCGCGGCGCCGCCCGCCACGGCGTCGATCACCGGCCGGTTCGCCGGGTTCGCGAGCACCGCGGGGTCGCGCAGGGCCGCGGTGAACGCGGGGTCGGTCGCGGCGGCGCGGAAGCCGTCGACGACCCGGCCGGGCAGCGTGGCGAACAGGATCGACAGGAACACCGCGGTGCCGGTGGTGCCGCCCATCTGCCGGAAGAAGGTGGCCGACGCCGTCGCGACGCCCATGTCCCGCGGGGGCATCGCGTTCTGCACGGCCAGCGTCAGCGGCTGCATGTTCGCGCCGAGCCCCCAGCCGACGAGCAGCATGATCAGGGCGACCCGCCAGTACGGCGTGTCGAGGCCGATCCGGGACAGCAGCCCGATGCCGACGATCATGAACGAGAGCCCGAGGACGGGCCAGATCTTGTAGCGGCCCGTCCGGGAGATGAACTGCCCGGAGAAGACCGACATCGACATGATCCCGACGACCAGCGGCAACGTCTCCAGGCCGGCCTGCGTCGGCGAGGACCCCTTGACGATCTGCAGGTAGAGCGGCAGCAGCGCGAGCGCGCCGAACATGCCCATGCCCGCGATGAACCCGGCGAGCGAGCCCCAGGCGAACACGCCGTTGCGGAAGAAGCGCAGGGGCAGCAGCGCGTCGTCGCCGAAGCGCCGCTCGGCCAGCACGAACAGCACCAGCCCGACCAGGCCGACGGCCAGGCACAGCAGCGACCGCGCCGAGCCCCAGCCCCACAGCCGGCCCTGCTCGGCGAGGACGAGCAGGGGCACGACGCCGACCGTCAGCGTCACCGCGCCCGGCCAGTCGATGCGGCGGTCGCGCCGGGTGTGCGGGATGTTCAGCACCCGCGTCACGACGGCCAGCGCGACGATCCCGAGCGGCACGTTGAGCAGGAAGACCCAGCGCCAGCCGGTGATCCCGAGCAGCTCCGGCTGCCCGGCGAAGAACCCGCCGGCGACCGGGCCGAGCACGCTCGACGTGCCGAACACGGCCACGAAGTAGCCCTGGTAGCGGGCGCGCTCCCGGGGCGCGACGATGTCCCCGATGATCGTCAGGGCGAGCGAGAACAGCCCGCCCGCGCCGAGCCCCTGCAGCGCGCGGAAGGCCGCGAGCTGGTACATCGACGTGGCGAACGAGCAGGCGAGCGAGCCGACGATGAAGATCCCGATCGCGGCGAGGAACAGCGGCTTGCGGCCGTAGAGGTCGCTGAGCTTGCCGTACAGCGGCGTCGAGATCGTCCCGGTGATCAGGTACGCGGTGGTCGCCCAGGCCTGCAGGCTGAGCCCGTTCAGGTCGTCGGCGATCGTGCGGATCGACGTGGCGACGATCGTCTGGTCCAGGGCGGCCAGGAACATGCCGATCATCAGGCCGGAGAAGATGGCCAGGATCTGGCGGTGGCTCAGCAGGGCCTGCCGGGGCGCCGGCTGGGATGCCGACGACGCGGCGGCGCCGGGTGCGGTGGGGGCGGACACGGAACTCCTCATGCCCGCGCCGGTGCGGCGGGCTCGGTGCTGCGGTGCTTGTTGAGGCAGTCGTTCTTGAACGTCTCGTTCTTGTGCGACTCGAAGGCGTCGGTGAAGCGGGTCAGCAGGCGGGCGAAGGTCTGCCGGTCGCTCTCGGGCCAGTCCGCCATCAGGCCGGCGATCCGCCGGTTGCGCAGGGCGCGGTTCTCGTCGAAGACGCGGCGGCCCTCGTCCGTGGCGACGAGCAGGGTGGCGCGGCCGTCGGCCGGGTCGGCGACCCGCTCGACCAGGCCGAGGCGCACGAGGTGCGCGGACTGCCGGCTCACCGTCGACGGGTCGGAGTGCACGGC
>DASVUG010000334.1:0-3901 GCA_036387155.1 Pseudonocardia sp.
CGGGGTGATCCAGCCCTCCCGCCACGCGTGGTCGACGATCTGCAGCTCGACCTGCTTGATCGTCACCGCGTCGCTGTTGATCGCGAGCACGCACGCGGCCTCGCACGGCGCCGGGCACAACGTCCCGGTGAACTCCGGGAAGTTGTTCGTGGCGTGCAGCCGCTCGATCGCCTCGCGCCACTCGTCGCGGTAGACGAGGTCGTTCCACTCGGGGATGAGGTTCCCGAGCGGGCAGCCCTGGTGGCAGAACGGGATGCCGCAGTTCATGCAGCGGCCGGCCTGCTCCTCCAGCGCCCGGTCGGGGAACTCCTCGTACACCTCGCGCCAGTCGCGCAGCCGCAGGTCGACCGGGCGCCGCGCGGGCGCCCGCCGCTCGGTGGTGAGGAATCCTCGCGGGTCACCCATGCGCCGCCTCCATGATCGCCACGTTCGGGTCGCGGCCCTCGCGCTCGGCCGCCTCGCGCGCCTGCAGGACCCGCTTGAAGTCCTTCGGCATGATCTTCGTGAACCGCTCGACCGCGCCGTCCCAGTCGGTGAGCAGCGCGTGCGCCACCGCCGAGCCGGTCTCGGCGTGGTGGCGCTCGACGGCGTCGCGCAGGACCCGGAGGTCGTCGTCGTCCAGCGGGTCGACGTCGACCATCTCGGGGTTGATCCGCTGGAGCGGTGCGTCGAGCAGGTACGCCACCCCGCCGGACATGCCGGCGGCGAAGTTGCGCCCGATCCGGCCCAGCACGACCGCCGTGCCGCCCGTCATGTACTCGCAGCCGTGGTCGCCCACGCCCTCGACGACGGCCAGCGCGCCGGAGTTGCGCACGCAGAACCGCTCGCCGACGATGCCGCGCACGTAGAGCTCCCCGGACGTCGCGCCGTAGAGCAGGACGTTGCCGGCGATGACGTTCTCCTCGGCCACCAGCGGCGCCTCCGGGTCGGGCCGCAGCGTGATCCGCCCGCCCGACAGGCCCTTGCCGACGAAGTCGTTCGAGTCGCCGACCAGCCGCAGCGTCACCCCGCGCGGCAGGAACGCCCCGAAGCTCTGCCCGGCCGACCCGCGCAACGTGACGTCGATCGAGTCGTCGGGCAGGCCCTCGGCCCCCCACCGACGGGTGACCTCGTAGCCGAGCATGGTCCCGACGGTGCGGTTGACGTTGCGCACGGGCAGGTCCAGCCGCACCGGGTCGCCGCCCAGCAGCGCGCCCTCGCTCAGCTGGATCAGCGTGTTGTCCAGGGCCTTCTCCAGGCCGTGGTCCTGGGTGGTGGTGCAGTGCCGGGCGGCGCCGTCGGGCAGCTCCGGCTTGTGGAAGATCGGGCGCAGGTCCAGCCCGCGGGTCTTCCAGTGCTGCACGGCGTCGTCGACGTCGAGGACCTCGGTCTGCCCGACGGCCTCGGTGAGCGACCGGAAGCCCAGCTCGGCCAGGTGCTCGCGGACCTCCTGCGCGATGAAGCGCATGAAGTTCTCGACGTACTCCGGCCGCCCGTCGAACCGCTTGCGCAGCTCCGGGTTCTGGGTGGCCACGCCGACCGGGCAGGTGTCGAGGTGGCAGACGCGCATCATGATGCAGCCCGACACCACCAGCGGCGCGGTGGCGAAGCCGAACTCCTCGGCGCCGAGCAGGGCGGCGACGACGACGTCGCGGCCGGTCTTGAGCTGGCCGTCGGCCTGCACGACGATCCGGTCGCGCAGGCCGTTGAGCAGCAGCGTCTGCTGCGTCTCGGCCAGGCCGAGCTCCCACGGCGCACCGGCGTGCTTGATCGAGGAGAGCGGCGAGGCCCCGGTGCCGCCGTCGTGCCCGGAGATGAGCACGACGTCGGAGTACGCCTTGGCCACGCCCGCCGCGACCGTGCCGACGCCGAGCTGGCTGACCAGCTTGACGTGCACGCGTGCCCGCGGGTTCGCGTTCTTGAGGTCGTGGATGAGCTGCTTGATGTCCTCGATGGAGTAGATGTCGTGGTGCGGGGGCGGTGAGATCAGGCCGACGCCCGGGGTGGAATACCGGGTCTTCGCGATCCACGGGTACACCTTGGAGCCGGGCAGCTGCCCACCCTCGCCGGGCTTGGCGCCCTGGCTGATCTTGATCTGGATGTCGTCGGCGTTGACCAGGTACTCGCTCGTCACGCCGAAGCGGCCGGACGCGACCTGCTTGGCCTTGCTGCGCCGGGAGTCGCCGTTCGGGTCGGGGGTGTAGCGCTCCGCGTCCTCGCCGCCCTCGCCGGTGTTGCTGCGGCCGCCGAGGCGGTTCATCGCGATCGCCAGCGTCTCGTGCATCTCCTGGCTGATCGACCCGTAGGAGATCGCGCCCGTGCCGAACCGCTTGACGATCTCCGAGACGGGCTCGACCTCGTCGATCGGCACCGGCGGCCGCAGACCCTTGCGGAAGGTGAACAGCCCCCGCAGCGTGGCCAGGCGGTGCGCCTGGGCGTCGACGGCCTCGGTGTAGGACTTGAAGATGTCGTAGCGGCCCTGGCGGGTGGCGTGCTGCAGGCGGAACACCGTCTGCGGGTTGAACAGGTGGACCTCGCCGTCGCGGCGCCACTGGTACTCCCCGCCGGTGACCAGCGAGCGGTGGTTCGGCCGCACGCCGTCGGCGGGGTAGGCCCGCCGGTGGTGGGCGAGGCACTCCTCGGCGAGCACGTCGAAGCCGACGCCGCCCAGCCGCGACGACGTGCCGGTGAAGCACGCGGTGACGACCTCCCGCCCCAGCCCGACGGCCTCGAAGATCTGCGCGCCGGTGTAGGAGGCGACCGTCGAGACGCCCATCTTCGACATGGTCTTGCGCACGCCCTTGCCCAGCGCCTTGACCAGGTTCCGGGCCGCGGTGGCCGGGTCGACGCCCGGGATGTCGCCGCGGGCGGCGAGGTCCTCGACGGTGGCCATGGCCAGGTACGGGTTCACCGCGGCGGCGCCGTAGCCGAGCAGCAGGGCGACGTGGTGCACCTCGCGGGCGTCGGCGGTCTCCACGATCAACCCGATGCGGCTGCGGCTGCGCTCGGCGACCAGGTGCTGGTGCACGGCGCCGGTCAGCAGCAGCGACGGGATCGGCGCGTTCGCCGCGTCGACGCCGCGGCTGGACAGCACGATCAGCCGGGCGCCGTCGTCGATCGCCCGCGAGACCTCGACGTTGATCTCGTCGAGGCGCCGGCGCAGGCCCGCGCCGCCCTCGGCCGCGGGGAACAGCCCCCGCACGGTGTAGGAGGCGAAGCCGGGGTGCTCCCCGTCGTCGTTGATGTGGATGATCTTGGCGAGGTCGTCGTTGCCCAGCACCGGGAAGGGCAGGACGACCTTGCGACAGCTCGCCGGGCCGGGCGCGAGCAGGTTCTGCTCGGAGCCGATCTGGCACTCCAGCGACGTCACCAGCTCCTCGCGGATCGCGTCCAGCGGGGGGTTGGTGACCTGCGCGAACAGCTGGGTGAAGTAGTCGTAGAGCGTGCGGGGGCGCTCCGACAGGACCGCCAGCGCGGCGTCGTTGCCCATCGAGCCGATCGGCTCCGCACCCGCGGCGCCCATCGGCTTGATGATGACGTTCAGCTCCTCCTCCGAGTAGCCGAACACCTGCTGGCGCTGGCTCAGCGTCGCGTGGGGGACCACCTCGCGCTCGCGCGCGGGCAGGTCGTCGAGGTGGATCATGCCCGCGTGCAGCCAGTCCGCGTACGGGTGCTCGGCGGCCAGCGCGCCCTTGATCTCGGCGTCGTCGACGACCCGCCCGGCCGCGGTGTCCACCAGGAACATCCGGCCCGGCTCCAGCCGGCCCTTGCGGACCACCGACGACGCGGGCACGTCGAGCACGCCGACCTCCGAGGCCAGCGTGACCAGGCCGTCCTCGGTCACCCAGTAGCGCGCCGGGCGCAGGCCGTTGCGGTCGAGCACCGCGCCGATCAGCGTGCCGTCGGTGAAGGTGATCAGCGC
>DASVUG010000335.1:0-4735 GCA_036387155.1 Pseudonocardia sp.
CGACTCGCGCGCCGGTTCCTGCCGACTCGCGGGGGCTCAGTAGGGGGAGCCGTCCAGGTCGCGGCCGGGGACGGGCTGGCCCGCGTCCTCACGGGCGCCGGCCCGGGTGCGCAGCGGGTCCGGAGCGGCGTCCTCGGGGAAGCGGCGGATGTACTCCTGCTCGAGCGCCAGCATCCGTTCGGTGTGGGCCTGGAACGCGGACTCGCTCGCCCCGCGCATCGCCTCGTGCCGGGTCTCGTGCAGGCGGGTCACCTCGCGGACGACGTCGTCGTCGCTGAGCTGGCGGGGGTCGACGCCGTGCGCGTGCGGGAGATCGGTCATGGGCACGGGGTGCCCGGGTCCGGCCGCGGGCATGCCTGCTGCGGCGCCGCCGTCGGTGGGCGCGCCCGTCGGCGGACGCGGCGGCACCCGGTGCGGGCGGTCCCCCCGACCGGCCTAGCCTGCCGCGTATGGCGCGCTACTTCGACGTCCACCCGGTCGACCCGCAGCGGCGCGCGATCGGGCAGATCGTGCACCTGGTCCGGGAGGGCGGGCTCGTCGTCTACCCGACCGACTCCTGCTACGCGCTGGGCTGCCAGCTCGGCGACCGGGACGGCATCGACCGCATCCGCGCGATCCGCCGGCTCGACGACCGCCACCACTTCACGCTGGTCTGCCGCGACTTCGCCCAGCTCGGCCGCTTCGTGCACGTCGGCAACACCGTGTTCCGCGCCGTCAAGGCCGCGACGCCCGGCAGCTACACCTTCATCCTGCCGGCGACCAAGGAGGTCCCCCGGCGCCTGCTCCACCCGCGCAAGAAGACCGTGGGTGTGCGGATCCCGCGCCACGTCGTCGCCCAGGCGATCCTCGCCGAGCTGGGCGAGCCGCTCCTGTCGTCCACCCTGCTCCTGCCGGGCCACGACGAGCCCCTGACGCAGGGCTGGGAGATCAAGGAGGAGCTCGACGCGGCGGTCGACGCCGTCGTCGACTCCGGCGACTGCGGCACGGAGCCGACGACGGTGGTGGACCTGTCCGGCGACGAGCCGGAGATCATCCGCGAGGGCGCGGGGGACCCGTCCCGGTTCGTGTAGCGGGGTTCTGGGATGCCAGCAATGTGGCACGGCTGGCACTGGGTGCCAGCGATGCCACATTGCTGGCACCACGGAGCCGGCGCGCAGGCCCCTACCGCGTCGCGGCGAAGGCCTCCTCCAGGACGTCGAGGCCCTCGGCCAGCAGGTGCTCCGGCATGGACAGCGGGGGCAGCAGGCGGATGACGTTGCCGTAGGTCCCGCAGGTCAGCAGGATCAGGCCGCGGGCGTGCGCGGCGGCGGCGATCGCCTTCGTCGCCGCCGTGGCCGGCTCGCCGGACCCCGGCTCCGCCAGCTCGACGGCCAGCATCGCGCCGCGGCCCCGCACGTCGGCGATCCGCGGGTCGCGCTCGGCCAGCGCCCGCAGGCGCGGCACCACGACGGACTCGATCTCCCGCGCCCGGGCGACCAGCCCGTCGTCGGTGATCGCCCGGATCGCGCCGAGCGCCGCCGCGCAGGCGATCGGGTTCCCGCCGAACGTGCCGCCGACGCCGCCGCCGTGCGGGGCGTTCATGATCTCCGCGCGGCCCGTCACCCCGGCCAGCGGCAGCCCGCCGGCGATGCCCTTGGCCGTGGTGATCAGGTCCGGCACCACGCCCTCGTGCTCGCAGGCGAACATCGCCCCGGTGCGGGCGAACCCGCTCTGCACCTCGTCGGCGATGAACACGATGCCGTTCTCGCGGCACCAGTCCGCGAGCGCCGGCAGGAAGCCGGGCGCGGGGACGACGAACCCGCCCTCGCCCTGGATCGGCTCGATGACGACCGCCGCGAGCTGGCTCGCCCCCACCTGCTTGTCGAGCACGCCGATGGCGCGGCGGGCCGCCTCCGGGCCCGACAGCCCGTCGTGCAGCGGGTAGGACATCGGCGCCCGGTAGACGTCCGGGGCGAACGGGCCGAACCCGAGCTTGTAGGGCATCGCCTTGGCCGTCAGCGCCATCGTCAGGTTCGTCCGGCCGTGGTAGCCGTGGTCGAAGGCGGCCACCGCCGTCCGGCCGGTGGCCAGCCGCGCGATCTTGACGGCGTTCTCGACGGCCTCGGCGCCGGAGTTGAACAGCGCGCTGCGCTTCTCGTGGTCGCCGGGCGTCAGCGCGTTCAGCGCCTCGGCGACCTCGACGTAGCCCGCGTACGGCGTGACCATGAAGCAGGTGTGGGTGAACCGCTCCACCTGGTCCACCACCGCCGCCGTGACCTGCGGCGCCGCGTTGCCGACCGTCGTCACGGCGATCCCGGACCCGAAGTCGATCAGGGAGTTGCCGTCGGCGTCGACGATCACGCCGCCGCCGGCCGCCACCGCGAACACGGGCATCACCGTCGACACCGCCGACGACACCGCCGCCTCCCGGCGCGCCGACCACTCCTTCGACACCGGCCCGGGGATCTCGGTGACCAGCCGCCGCTCCTGGGGCAGCCCGGTCCCACCCCGCGCAGCGCCGCCCCGCACCTCCACCGCCGTCATCCCACCGCTCCCTCGCCGCGCCCGTTCGTGTCCGAACAATGCAACGCCGCGGGCCGGCCGGCGTCAACCGTGGGCGTCCTCACCGCTCCGTCACCGCGCTCATGACGTGCTTGATCCGGGTGTAGTCCTCCAGCGAGTACTGCGAGAGGTCCTTGCCGTACCCGGACTCCTTGAACCCGCCGTGCGGCATCTCCGCCACCAGCGGGATGTGGGTGTTGATCCAGACGCAGCCGAACTCCAGCGCCCGGGACATGCGGATCGCGCGCGAGTGGTCGGTGGTGAACACGCTCGACGCGAGCCCGTACGGGGTGTCGTTGGCCAGTTCCAGCGCCTGGGCCTCGTCGGTGAAGGTCTGCACCGTGATGATCGGCGCGAAGGTCTCGTTGCGGGCGATCTCGTCGTCCTGCCGCACCCCCGCGAGGACGGTGGGGGTGAAGAAGTAGCCCGGTCCGTCGGCCTGCGCACCGCCGGTGAGGACCTCGACGTGCGACGGCAGCCGCCCCATCGCCTCGTTGATCCGGGTCAGCTGCTCGGTGTTGTTGATCGGCGGGATGAAGAAGTCGTCGGAACCGGGCTCCTCGTCGCGGGAGAACCGGACACCCTTCGCCTGCTCCACGAGCGCCGCGGCGAGATCGTCGGCGATCGCCGCCGAGGCCAGCACGCGCGAGGCGGCGGTGCAGTCCTGCCCGGCGTTGAAGAACCCGGCGGTCGCGATGGCCTCGGCCGCCGCGGCGACGTCGGCGTCGTCGAACACCACCACCGGCGCGTTCCCGCCCAGCTCCAGGTGCGCCCGCGCCACGTTCTTCGCCGCCGCCGCGGCCACCGCGCGCCCGGCCGCCGTCGAGCCGGTGATCGCCACCATCGCCGGGATCGGGTGCGCCGCCAGCGCGGCGCCGGTGGACCGGTCCCCGCAGACGACGTTCAGCACGCCCGCCGGAAGGATCTCCGCGAACAGCTCGCCCATCCGCACGGTGCTCGCCGGCGTGGTGTCCGACGGCTTGATGACCAGGGTGTTCCCGGCCGCGAGGGCCGGCCCGATCTTCCAGGTGGCCATCATCATCGGGTAGTTCCACGGCGTCACCGCGCCGACGACGCCCAGCGGCTCGCGCCGGACGTAGGACTCGTGGCCGGCCATGTACCCCGCCGCGGCCGCGCCCTGCAGGTGCCGCGCGGCGCCGGCGAAGAAGCGGATCTGGTCGACCATCGGGCCGATCTCCTCCGACAGCGTCAGCCCCCGGGGCTTGCCGGTGTCGCGGTGCTCGAGCTCGACGAGCTCCTCGGCGTGGTCCTGCACGGTGTCGGCGATCGCGAGCAGCGCCGTCATGCGGTCCGACGGGGTCGTGGCGCCCCACTCGCCGCGGAAGGCCGTCCGGGCGCTGCGGAACGCGGTGTCGACGTCGTCGGCCCCCGACAGCGGGGACGTCGCGTACACCTCGCCCGTCGACGGGTCGACGATGTCGAGCGTGCGTCCGTCAGCGGCGGCCACGGGCTTGCCGTCGACGATGTTGTGGAAGGTCTCCACGAGCACTCCTCACTTGGTTGTGGTGCCCGCGGTGTCGCCGGACAGCCGGTTCGCGAGGTACACCGGCAGGACCGAGACGAGCACGAGCACCGCGGCGGCGACGTTGACCACCGGGCTCTGGTTGGGCCGGAACAGGTTCTGGAAGATCCACAGCGGCAGGGTCTGCAGGCCCGGCCCCGCGGTGAAGGTGGTGACCACGATCTCGTCGAACGACAGCGCGAAGGCCAGCAGCGCCCCGGCCAGCAGCGCCCCGCGCAGGGCCGGGAAGGTGACCAGCCGCCAGGTCGTCCACGGGGTGGCCCCGAGGTCCATCGACGCCTCCTCCACCGATCCGGCCATGCGCCGCAGCCGCGCCGTCGCGTTGTTGACCACCACCACGATGCAGAAGGTGGCGTGCCCGACGACCAGCGTAAGGAACGTCAGCCCGCCCAGGAACCCGGTGAACAGGGTGTTCAGCGCGATACCGGTGACGATGCCGGGCAGCGCGATCGGCAGCACCACCAGCAGCGACACCGCCTCGCGGCCGAAGAAGTCGTAGCGGACGAGCGCGAGCGCGGCCAGCGTGCCGAGCACCAGCGCGACCCCCGCCGCCAGCAGCGCGACCTGCACCGAGGTCACCACGGCCGTCCGGACGCCCTCGTTCGTCGCCGCGACCCGCCACCAGCGCAGGGTCAGCCCCGGCGGGGGCCA
>DASVUG010000336.1:0-1660 GCA_036387155.1 Pseudonocardia sp.
TCCACGCCGGAGAAGTCGCTGGTCCGTCCGCTGCACAGCAAGGGCGGCCGCAACGTCCACGGCAAGGTCACCACCCGGCACCAGGGCGGCGGCCACAAGCGTGCGTACCGGCTGATCGACTTCCGGCGCAACGACAAGGACGGCGTGCCGGCGAAGGTCGCGCACATCGAGTACGACCCGAACCGCACCTCGCGGATCGCGCTGCTGCACTACGCCGACGGCGAGAAGCGCTACATCGTGGCGCCCGCCCGGCTGCGGCAGGGTGACAAGGTCGAGGCCGGTCCGCGTGCCGACATCAAGGTCGGCAACAACCTGCCGCTGCGCAACATCCCCACCGGCACCGTGGTGCACGCGATCGAGCTCCGCCCCGGTGGCGGCGCCAAGATCGCCCGCGCGGCCGGCTCGGGTGTGCAGCTCGTGGCCAAGGACGGGCCGTACGCGCAGCTGCGCATGCCGTCCGGCGAGATCCGCAACGTCGACGTCCGCTGCCGCGCGACGATCGGCGAGGTGGGCAACGCCGACCACAGCAACATCAACTGGGGCAAGGCGGGCCGCATGCGGTGGAAGGGCAAGCGCCCGACCGTCCGCGGTGTCGCGATGAACCCGGTCGACCACCCGCACGGCGGTGGCGAGGGCAAGACCTCCGGTGGCCGGCACCCGGTCAACCCGGCGGGCAAGCCCGAAGGCCGCACCCGCCGCACCAAGCCGTCCGACAAGATGATCGTCCGCCGGCGCCGTACCGGCAAGAAGCGCTGAGCAGGGAGGTAAGAGATGCCGCGCAGCCTGAAGAAGGGCCCATTCGTCGACGACCACCTGCTCAAGAAGGTGGACGCCCTCAACGAGTCGGGCAAGAAGACAGTGATCAGGACCTGGTCCCGCCGGTCCACGATCATCCCGGACATGATCGGCCACACGATCGCGGTGCACGACGGCCGCAAGCACGTGCCGGTGTTCGTGTCCGACTCGATGGTCGGTCACAAGCTGGGGGAGTTCGCCCCCACCCGGACGTTCCGGGGCCACATCAAGGACGACCGCAAAGCGCGCAGGCGCTGAGCGGCTTCGAGCAGACGAGAGGGAGAAGTCATGGCTGACAGCCAGAGCTCTGCCGCGGTGCTCGAGCCCGCTCGGGCCCGTGCCATCGCGAAGTACGTCCACATGTCGCCCACCAAGGTGCGGCGCGTGGTCGCGCTGATCAAGGGTCGCCCCGTGGGGGAGGCCCTCGACATCCTGAAGTTCGCGCCGCAGGCGGCGGCGCGCCCGCTGTTCAAGGTCGTCGCCAGCGCGGCCGCGAACGCGGAGAACAACCACGACATGGACCGCGACACCCTCGTGGTGGCCGCGGCCTACGCCGACGAGGGCCCGACGCTCAAGCGCATCCGGCCGCGTGCCCAGGGCCGCGCCTACCGGATCCGCAAGCGCACGAGCCACATCACCGTCGAGGTCGAGTCCGTGCCGGTGAAGGCCGGCCGCGGTGGCCGCGCGGGTGCGAAGGGGAGGGCCCGCTGATGGGTCAGAAGATCAACCCGCACGGGTTCCGGCTCGGCATCACCACCGACTGGAAGTCGCGCTGGTTCGCGGACAAGCAGTACGCGGAGTACGTGAAGGAAGACGTCGAGATCCGCCGCATGCTCTCCAAGGGCATGGAGCGGGCCGGCATCTC
>DASVUG010000337.1:0-21911 GCA_036387155.1 Pseudonocardia sp.
CCCGCACCGGTGGGCGCGAGGCGGGCCACCCCGTCGACGACGTCCACGGGCACCGGGCCGAGCGGGTAGCGCCCGTCGGGCATGCCCGCGGCCGCCATCGCGTCGGTGACCAGGGCGACCCGGTCCGGCCCGACGAGGTCGAACACCATGGCCACGGTGGCGGCGTCGAGGTGCACGCCGTCGGCCACGAGCTCGACCACCACCTCCCCGCGGGCGGCGGCGGCGAGGCAGGCGCCCACCGGGCCGGGCGCGCGGTGGTGCAGCGGCGGCATCGCGTTGAACAGGTGCGTGGCGGTGAGCGGTGCGCCGGCGGCGGCGCGGACCGCCGCCGCCGTCTGCGGGGCCGTGGCGTCGGTGTGGCCCAGGCTGGGCACGACCCCGTGCTCGGCGAGCACCTCCAGCAGCTCCGGGTAGCGCGCGGTCTCCGGGGCCAGGGTCGTCGACGCCACGGTGCCGCCGGCGCGGTCCAGCTGCCGGCGCAGCAGCGCCGGGTCGCCGGGCAGCAGCGCGGCGGGGTCCTGCGCCCCGCAGCGCGCCGCCGACAGGAACGGGCCCTCCAGGTGGATCCCGGCGAGCAGGCCCTCGGCCACGAGCGGGGCGAGGACGTCGATCCGCGCGGCGAGCACGGCGGGCGGGGCCGAGACCAGGCTGCCGAGCAGCGCGGTGGTCCCGTGCGCCCCGTGGTGGGCCACGGCGGCGCGCACCCCGGCGGCGTCGGCCTCCGGGAAGCCGTGGCCGGCGCCGCCGTGGCAGTGCAGGTCGACCAGGCCGGGCAGCAGGGTGTGCCCGGTCGGGGCGGGGCGGACCGGCTCGGGCCAGTCCGCCGCGGGCCCCACCCGCGCGATGCGGTCGCCGGCGACCTCCACGACGCCGTCGTCGATCCGCCGGCCGCCGGTGACGACCGTGCCGCGCAGCCGCAGCGTCACGCGCGCGAGCCGTCGGCCGCCCGGGTCGTTTCCGGGGTGCTGGCTGCCGGAGCGGTCGGGGCCGCGGCGGTGGTCGGGGCCGCGGGGGTGTCCGGCGTGGTCTCCGGGTCGTTCTCCGCCTCCCGGCCGGGGGTGCGCAGGTTCCAGCGCCGGATGACGAACCGGAAGACCGCGTAGTAGACGACGGCGTAGCCCAGCCCGATCGGGATCAGCAGCAGCGGCCGGGTCGCCTGCCCGAAGTTGATCAGGTAGTCGAGGGCGCCCGCGGAGAAGGTGAAGCCGTCGTGGATGCCCAGGGCGTTGACCAGGGCCAGCGAGGTGCCGGTGAGGATCGCGTGGATCACGTACAGCGGCCAGGCCACGTAGACGAAGGCGTACTCCAGCGGCTCGGTGATGCCGGTCAGGAACGAGGTCAGCGCGACCGAGACCATGATGCCCCCGACCACCTTGCGCTGCTCGGGGCGGGCCTCGTGCCAGATCGCCAGGGCCGCCGCGGGCAGCGCGAACATCATGATCGGGAAGAAGCCGGTCATGAACGTCCCGGCGGTGGGGTCGCCGGCGAAGAACCGGTTCAGGTCGCCGTGCACGCCGTTGTAGTCGCCGAGGATGAACCACACGACGGAGTTGATGATGTGGTGCAGGCCGAGGGGGATGAGCAGCCGGTTCGCGGTGCCGAAGACGAACCCGCCGACCACGGTGTTGGCGGTCACGGCGTTGCCCAGCGCCGTCAGCCCGGCGTTGAAGACCGGGTAGATCAGGCTCAGCAGCACCCCGACGACGATCATGGCGACCGCGGCGAGGATCGGCACGAGGCGACGGCCGTTGAAGAACCCGAGCGCCGTGGGCAGCGTGGTGCGGTAGAACCGCTGCCAGAGCAGCGCCGAGACCAGGCCCACGACGATGCCGCCGAGCACGCCGTAGTTGACGACGGCCTGCTCGCCCTTGGTGTCGAGCTGCCCGGCGAGCACGATCGGGCTCATGGCGGTGAACACGCCGTCGAGCACCAGGTAGCCCACCACCGCGGCCAGCGCCGTGGAGCCGTCGGCCTTGCGGGCCCAGCCGATCGCGATGCCGACGGCGAAGATCAGCGGCAGGTGGTCGAACAGCGCGCCCCCCGCCGCGGCGATGACCGCGGCGACCTGGTGCAGGCCGGGGACGGCCCCGAGCAGGTCGTCCTGCCCCAGGCGCAGCAGCAGCCCGGCGGCCGGCAGGGCGGCGATGGGCAGCATCAGGCTGCGCCCGAGGCGCTGGAGCCCGACGAGCCCCAGCCGGTTCTTCGCGGGCGCGGCCGCGGCGGGTGCGGACATGGGTCACCCTTTCGTCCAGAAGCCGCGGGCGGCCTCTTGTCGGGCAGTGATCGTACCGGTACGGTCCGGTAATGACCAGTGAGCCTGGTCTGGAGGAACGGCGCTGTCAACACCCCGGGAGGAACCCGTGTCCAAGGCCGATGAGATCGTCGCCGGGCTCGGCGGAGCCGCGAACATCGTGGAGATCGAGGCGTGCATCACCCGGCTGCGCACCGAGGTGAACGACGCGGGCGCCGTCGACGAGGCCGCGCTGAAGCGGTCCGGCGCGCACGGCGTGCTGATCGCCGGGACGGTGGTCCAGGTCGTCGTGGGCCCGGAGGCCGACACCCTCGCCGACGACATCGCGGACCTGCTGTGACGGATGGCAGCGTGGCCGTCGTCGCGCCGCTGGCCGGCACGGTCGTGGGCCTGGCCGGGGTGCCCGACCCGGTGTTCAGCGCCGAGCTGGTCGGCTCCGGCACCGCCGTCGAGCCGCCCGACGCGCCCGGCCCCGTGCCGGTCGTGGCGCCGGTGGCCGGGAACCTGATGAAGGTCCACCCGCACGCCTTCGTCGTGCTCACCCCGGGCGGGGTCGGCGTGCTGGTGCACCTGGGCATCGACACGGTGCACCTGCGCGGCGAGGGCTTCACGGTGCACCGCGCCGAGGGCGAGGACGTCGAGGCGGGCACCCCGGTGGTGACGTTCTCCCCGGCGCAGGTGCGGGGGCGGGGGCTCTCGGCGGTCTGCCCGGTCGTGGTGCTCGACTCGCCGCCCGGCGCCGTGCCCGCGGGCCCGGTCCGCACCGTGGCCGCGGGTGACGCGCTGTTCTCCTGGCCGGCGGCGCGGTGACGGGGCCGGTGCCGGCCGTCCTGTTCGACCTGGACGGCACGCTGGTCCGCAGCGAGCACGTCCACCGCCGCGCCTGGCAGCGGTTCTTCGACACCTGGCGCCTCGACGTCGACGAGGAGACCTACGCCCGGGACTACCTGGGCCGCCGCGCCGTCGACGTCCTCGCGCACGTCCGGGGCCCGTGGCGGCCCGCGGACGTGCCGGGGGCGCTGGCCGCGTTGGACGCCCACGCCCACGACGGGGCCGGCGACGTCGCGGTCGTGCCCGGCGCCGTCGAACTGCTCCGCGACCTGCACGGGCGCGGGCACCGGCTGGCCGTGGTCACCAGCGCCGGGCGGGCCTGGGCCGACCGGGTCCTCGACGGCGTCCTCGGCGTCGGCGACGCGGTCGGGGTGCGGGTCACCGCCGAGGACGTCGCCGTGGGCAAGCCGTCGCCGGAGGGCTACCGGCGCGCCTGCCGCCTGCTCGGGGTCGACCCCGCCGGGTGCGCCGCCGTCGAGGACTCGCCGCCGGGGGTCCGGGCGCTGGTCGCGGCCGGTGTCGGCACCGTCGTCGGGGTGACGACCACCTCCCCGGCCGCGGCGCTGCGGGCCGCGGGAGCGGGCGCGACGGTGCCGGACCTGCGGCCACCGGCCTCGCTGGCGGCGCTGCAACTGGCGTGAGCTGCGCCGTCCCGCCGTCCCGTAGGTTGGGTCCATGCTGCCCTGGGCCCCGGTCGACGTCCCCCACCTCGACGGCGCCGGGCCGCCGCTGCGGCTGCACGACACCTCCTCCGGGCGGGTCGTGACCACCGCGCCGGGCCCGACGGCGCTGATGTACGTCTGCGGGATCACCCCCTACGACGCCACCCACCTCGGCCACGCCGCCACCTACCTGGCCTTCGACCTGGTCAACCGGTACTGGCGCGACCTCGGCCACGACGTCGACTACGTCCAGAACGTCACCGACATCGACGACCCGCTGCTGGAGCGGGCCGCCCGCGACCACGACGACTGGGTCGTGCTCGGGATGCGCGAGACGGCGCTGTTCCGCGAGGACATGGAGGCGCTGCGGGTGGTCCCGCCGCGGCACTACGTCGGGGCGGTCGAGGCGATGGGGGAGATCGCGGACCTGGTCGCCAAGCTGCTGGCGGCGGGGGCCGCGTACCGGGTCGACGACCCGGAGCACCCCGACGTCTACTTCGACAGCGCCGCCACCGGACGCTTCGGCTCGGAGAGCCGCTACGACGAGGCGACGATGGTCCGCCTGTCGGCCGAGCGGGGCGGCGACCCGGACCGGCCCGGCAAGCGCCGGCCCTACGACGCGCTGCTGTGGCGCACCGCGCGCCCGGGCGAGCCGTCGTGGACCGTCGACACCGGCGGGGGCGACCTGGGGCCGGGGCGGCCCGGCTGGCACGTGGAGTGCGCCGCGATCGCGCTGAACCGGCTCGGCCCGCAGATCGACGTGAACGGCGGCGGCTCGGACCTGATCTTCCCGCACCACGAGTGCGGCGCCGCGCACGCCGAGGCGCACACCGGCGTGCACCCGTTCGCGAAGGCCTACGTGCACACCGGGATGATCGGCCTGGACGGGGAGAAGATGTCCAAGAGCCGCGGCAACCTGGTGTTCGTGTCCAAGCTGCGCGCGACGGGCGTCGACCCGGACGCGATCCGCCTGGCCCTGCTCGCCGGGCACTACCGCAGCGACCGGGCGTGGACGGACGCGCTGCTGACGACGGCGCAGGAGCGGCTGTCCGGCTGGCGCACCGCCGCCGCGAGCGACGCCGGCCCGGACGCCGACGGCCTGGTCGCCCGCCTGCGCGGGTACCTCGCCGACGACCTGGACACCCCCGGCGCGCTCGCCGCCGTCGACGCCTGGGCCGCGGGGGCCCGCGCCGGGGACGGCCGCGACCCGGCCGCGCCGCAGCGCGTCCGCGCCGCCGTCGACGCGCTGCTCGGGGTCGCCCTCTGAACCGTGTTCCCGCGGTCGCCGTCGACGGTTGCGGTGATCCGGGCGGCCGTCAGTCCGGCGGCTCGACGCTCACGGGGTCGCCGTCCCCGCCGCCGGGGGCGCTGCCGTCGGTGACGTCCTCGTCGCCGGGCCGGGACCGCCCCCCGTCGGTCGGGGACCCGCCCTCCGGTGTCGCGGCCTCGGCCACGGGGTCGCCGACGAGCGCGTCGACGTCGGCCGTACCGGGCGGGCGCGGCGGATCGGTGGTGAGCTGGTCGTCGGGTCCTGCGCCGGAAGATCGGGTCACGGCTTCTCCTCGCTTACGCTCGTCGCCGCCGTGCCCCGGCGGGTGCTGTGTTCGATGGTGACCTCGCAAGCTCGGTCACGCCCCGGGGCTACCCACGTCCACCGTCCGAGTACCGGGAGTACCGCGATGATCGGGGTCCGATGATCAGCGTCGAGCTGGCGCGCCGGCTGCGGGAGGCGGGCGTGCCGTGGGAGCCGGCGCCGGGGGACCGGTTCGTCATGGCCGACCCGGCGGTGCGGATCGGCGCGGGCCTCGACGACGTCTTCGTGGTCAGCGAGATGACCGTGGACGTCGCCGACACCCCGACGGGGCCGCTGCTGCGCTTCAACGGGACGACGGAGTGGGCGCTGGACAGCGTCGAGCAGGACGACGTGCTGTGGCTGCCGCGGGAGGGCCAGCTGCGCGAGCGGCTGGGGTCGGCGTTCCGGCGGCTCGAGGCGGTGCCGGGCGGGTTCGTCGTGGTCGTCGACGGGCCCGCGGGCGGGGAGGAGCGCCACGTCGACCTGGACGCCGAGTGCGCCTACGCCCGCGCCGTGCTCGCGGTGCTCGCCCGCCGGTAGCCCGGCCCGCCGTCGCGGCGCCCGGCGGAGCCGCCGACGCCCGCACGCCGGTCGTGCCGTCGGGCCGGCAGCCGCGTCAGCCGCCCCCGCCGGGCCCGCGGCGGCGCAGGTAGCGCTCGAAGTCGGCGGCGATCTCGTCGCCGCTGGCCTTGGACAGCGTGTCGTCGTCCGCGTCCGCCTCGGCCTGCTCCTCGAGCTGGCGGACGTACTCGCGCACCTCGTCGTCCGCCTCGGCCATCTCGCTGACGGTGCGCTCCCACTCCTCGGCCTGCTCCGGCAGCGCGCCGAGGGGCACCTCGACGTCGAGGACCTCCTCGATGCGGTGCAGCAGCGCCACCGCCGCCTTGGGCACGCGGGCCTGGGAGACGTAGTGCGGCACCGCCGCCCAGAACGAGATCGCCGGGACCCCGGCCTCCACGCACGCGTTCTGGAACACCCCGACGATCCCGGTGGGCCCCTGGTAGCTGGTGGGTTCGACGCGGAGCTCCTTGGCCGACGCGCCGTCGTAGGCCGTGCCCGTCACGGGCGTGGGCCGGGTGTGCGGCGTGTCGGTCAGCAGCGCCCCGAGCGTGATCACCTTGGTGACGCCGAGGCGCTCGACGTGGCCGAGCAGCTCGCGGCAGAACGCCTGCCAGCGCAGGTTCGGCTCGATCCCGTTGACCAGCACCACGTGCCGCTCGGTGCCGGGCAGCTGCGCCACCGACAGCCGCGTGGTCTGCCACTCGATGCGCCGGGTGACCCCGCCGTTCAGCCGGACGTGCGGGCGGGTGACCTGGAAGTCGTAGTACTCCTCGGGGTCGATCGAGGTCAACGGCGTGGCGTCCCAGGTGAGCTCGAGGTGCTCCAGCGCCGTGCTGGCGGCCTCCCCGGCGTCGTTCCACCCCTCGAACGCGGCGATCATCACCGGCTCGACGAGCGTGGGCTCGGCGTTGTCGGTGACGGGCGGGCTGGGGTCGGGACCGGGGTCCGGCTCGCGGTCGGTCATCGTCCCAGACTACGGCCGCGGGCGCGGTCGGGGAGGACGGAGCCCCCGCCCGGGTAACCTCGTGCCGTGTCCGACCGCCGTGACGCCACCCCCGACGCCGCCCGCACCGCCGCTCTCGACGGCGACCTGGCGGCGCTGCCCGACCTGCCGTTCGACCGGCGGTTCCTCGACGTGCTCTCCGAACGCGTCGTCGTCGCGGACGGCGCGATGGGCACGATGCTGCAGGACGCGGGCGAGCGGGGGGACCTGCGGCTCGACGACTTCGCCGGGCTCGAGGGCTGCAACGAGATCCTCAACGACACCCGACCGGACGTCGTCGCGGACATCCACCGCGCCTACTTCGCCGCCGGCGCGGACGCCGTGGAGACCAACACGTTCGGGGCGAACCTGCCGAACCTGGCCGACTACGACATCGCCGACCGCATCCGCGACCTGGCCCACCGCGGTGCCCGGATCGCGCGGGAGGTCGCCGACGAGGCGTCCACGCCGCAGCGCCCGCGGTTCGTGCTCGGCTCGGTCGGGCCGGGCACCAAGCTGCCCACGCTGGGCCACGAGAGCTACCTGCGGCTGCGCGACGCCTACGCCGAGTGCGGCCGGGGCCTGATCGCCGGCGGCAGCGACGCGCTGGTCGTCGAGACCTGCCAGGACCTGCTGCAGGTCAAGGCCGCGGTGCTGGGGCTCAAGCGGGCGATGGTCGACGAGGGCCGGCGGGTCCCGATCGTCGCGCACGTGACGGTGGAGACCACCGGCACGATGCTGCTCGGCAGCGAGATCGGGGCGGCGCTGACGGCGATCGAGCCGCTGGGGGTCGACCTGATCGGGCTCAACTGCGCCACCGGGCCCGCGGAGATGAGCGAGCACCTGCGGACGCTGGCCAAGCACGCGCGGATCCCGCTGTCGGTGATGCCGAACGCCGGGCTGCCGGTGCTGGGCCCGCGCGGCGCGGAGTACCCGCTGACCGCGGACGAGCTGGCGCAGGCGCTGGCGGGCTTCGTCCGGGAGTACGGGCTGCGGCTGGTCGGGGGCTGCTGCGGGACGACCCCGGCGCACGTGCGCGCGGTCGCCGACGCGATCGCGGCGGTCACGCCGGCGACGCGGCACCCCCGCCCGGAGCCCGGTGTCAGCTCGCTCTACGCCGCCGTGCCGTTCCGCCAGGACACCTCGGTGCTGATGGTGGGGGAGCGGACCAACGCCAACGGCTCCAAGGCCTTCCGCGAGGCGATGCTCGCCGAGCGCTGGGAGGACTGCGTCGCCATGGCGCGGGAGCAGACCCGCGACGGCGCGCACCTGATCGACCTGAACGTCGACTACGTCGGGCGCGACGGGGCCGCGGACATGGCGGAGCTGGCGGGCCGGCTGGCCACGGCGTCCACGCTGCCGATCATGCTCGACTCGACCGAGCCGGAGGTGCTGCGCGCCGGGCTGGAGCGCCTGGGCGGGCGCTCGATCGTCAACTCGGTGAACTACGAGGACGGCGACGGGCCGGAGTCGCGGTTCCAGCGGACGATGGCGCTGGTCCGCGAGCACGGCGCCGCCGTCGTCGCGCTGTGCATCGACGAGCAGGGCCAGGCCCGCACCGCCGAGTGGAAGGTGCAGGTGGCCGACCGGCTCATCCGCGACCTGACCGGCAACCACGGCATGCACGTCGAGGACATCGTCGTGGACACCCTGACCTTCCCGATCACCACCGGCCAGGAGGAGGTCCGCCGCGACGCCGCCGAGACGATCGCGGCGATCCGCGAGCTCAAGCGCCGGCACCCGGGCGTGCAGACCACGTTGGGCATCTCCAACGTGTCGTTCGGCCTCAACGCCGCCGCCCGGCAGGTGCTGAACTCGGTGTTCCTGCACGAGTGCGTCAACGCCGGGCTGGACACCGCGATCGTGCACGCGTCGAAGATCCTGCCGATGAGCAAGATCCCCGACGAGCAGCGCGGGGTGGCGCTGGACCTGGTCTACGACCGGCGGCGGGAGGGGTACGACCCGCTCAACCGGTTCATGGAGCTGTTCGAGGGGGTCACCGCGGCGGCCGCGAAGGCCGGGCGCGCCGAGGAGCTGGCCGCGTTGCCGCTGTTCGAGCGCCTGGAGCGGCGGATCGTCGACGGCGAGCGCAACGGGCTCACCGCCGACCTGGACGCCGCGCTGGAGCAGCGGCCGGCCCTGGAGATCATCAACGACACCCTGCTGTCGGGCATGAAGACCGTCGGCGAGCTGTTCGGATCGGGGCAGATGCAGCTGCCGTTCGTGCTGCAGAGCGCCGAGGTGATGAAGAACGCCGTCGCGCACCTCGAGCCGCACATGGAGAAGACCGACGACCGGGGCAAGGGCACGATCGTGCTGGCCACCGTCAAGGGCGACGTCCACGACATCGGCAAGAACCTCGTCGACATCATCCTGAGCAACAACGGCTACACGGGGGTCAACCTGGGCATCAAGCAGCCGATCTCGGCGATCCTCGCGGCCGCGGAGGAGCACCGGGCCGACGCCGTGGGGATGTCCGGGCTGCTGGTCAAGTCCACGGTGGTGATGAAGGAGAACCTGCAGGAGATGAACGCCCGGGGCGTGGCGAAGGCGCTCCCGGTGCTGCTCGGCGGCGCGGCGCTGACGCGCTCGTACGTGGAGAACGACCTCAGCGAGGTCTACGAGGGCCGCGTCGACTACGCCCGCGACGCGTTCGAGGGCCTGCGGCTGATGGACGCGACGATGGCCCGCGCGCGCGGGCTCGTCACCGCCGACGACCCGGCGCAGGAGGCCGCGCGGGCCGAGCGGGCCGAGCGCAGGGCGCGCCACGAGCGCTCGCGGCGGATCGCGGAGCGGCGCCGGGCCGCGGCGGCCGCGGACCCCGAGGAGCCCCTGCCGACCCGCTCGGACGTCGCGCTCGACAACCCGATCCCGACACCGCCGTTCTGGGGCACCCGCCCGGTCAAGGGGCTGGCCCTGGCCGAGTACGCGGGCCTGGTCGACGAGCGGGCGCTGTTCTTCGGGCAGTGGGGGCTGCGCGGGACGCGCCGCGGGTCGGGGCCGTCGTACGAGGAGCTGGTGGAGACCGAGGGCCGGCCCAAGCTGCGGTACTGGCTGGACCGGCTGGCGACCGAGGGCGTGCTCGCGTCGGCGGCGGTGGTCTACGGCTACTTCCCGGCGGTCGCGGACGGCGACAGCCTCGTAGTCCTCGACGAGCCGCGCCCGGACGCGGCGGAGCGGTGCCGCTTCACCTTCCCGCGCCAGCGCCGCGACCGGCACCTGTGCCTGGCCGACTTCTGGCGGCCCCGCGCGCTCGCCGTCGAGCACGGCGAGGTGGACGTCCTGCCGCTGCACCTGGTGACGATGGGCCAGCCGATCGCGGACTACGCGAACGAGCTGTTCGCCAAGGACGCCTACCGGGACTACCTGGAGGTGCACGGCCTGGGCGTGCAGCTCACCGAGGCCCTCGCCGAGTACTGGCACCGCCGCATCCGGGAGGAGCTGACCTTCCCCGGCGGGGTGGCCGTGGCCCGCGAGGACCCGGCCGACGTCGAGGCGTTCTTCCGGCTGGGGTACCGGGGCGCGCGCTACTCGCTGGGGTACGGCGCCTGCCCGAACCTCGACGACCGCCGGAAGTTCGTGGAGCTGCTCGCGCCGGGGCGCATCGGTGTGGAGCTGTCCGAGGAGCTGCAGCTGCACCCCGAGCAGTCCACCGACGCGCTCGTGGCCCACCACCCGGAGGCCAAGTACTTCAATGCCAACTGAGGACCCCGCCGGCCCGCCCGCCCCCGCGGCGGTGCTGTGGGACATGGACGGCACGTTGGTCGACTCCGAGCCGCAGTGGGACGTCTCGATGGAGGCCACCGCCCGCGACCTGGGCGGCACGTTCAGCGCGCGGGCCCGCGCCGCGGTCCTCGGCGCCGACATCGCCACGAGCGTCCGGGTGCTGCTCGACGACGTCGGCCACCCGGTGACCCCGGAGCTGGTCGCCAGCACGACCGAGACCCTGCTCGCGCACACCGCGGCGCTGTTCCGGCGCGGGGTCGTGTGGCGGCCCGGCGCACGGGAGGCCCTGGCCGCGGTGCGGGCGGCGGGCGTGCCGACCGCCCTGGTCACCAACAGCGCCCGCCGGCTCACCGAGCTGGTCCTCGACGGCATCGGCCGCGAGTTCTTCGACGTCACCGTGTGCGGCGACGAGGTGGCCGCCCCCAAGCCCGCGCCCGACCCCTACCTGCGCGCGGCCGCCCTGCTCGGCGTGCCCGTCACGGCGTGCGTGGCCGTCGAGGACTCCCCCAACGGGGCGCTGTCGGCGCAGCGGGCCGGCGCCGCCGTCCTCGTGGTCGCCGACGCGCTGCCCGACACCGCGTTCGACGCCCCGTCCCACGAGGGGGCCGACGGGGTGTCGGCTCCCGCTCCGCACGCCCGCCGGCGCGTCCGGCGCGACGGGCTGGTCGGGCTCGCCGTCGGGGAGCTGGCGGCGCTGGCCGCCGCCGGCCCGGGCGACCCGGCCGCGAGGGTGGCGTGACGGGCGCGCCCGTGACCGCTCGGCGCGACGGGCGGCGCTCCGGCCCGGTGGCGCCGCGACGACCAGGCGGGACGGGCCACCCGGCGCAGCGCGGGCCCCGGCGGACTCTCGGGAGACCCCCCTATCGTGTTATTGCGTCGGTCACCACGAACACTGTGAGCGGCGAGAATCCGTTAAGACTGCCGCGGGGGGCGAGAAGATGAAGACGTTCGACGCGCTGTTCGCCGAGCTGAGCGACAAGGCGGTGACCCGTCCGGCGGGTTCCGGCACCGTCGCGGCGCTCGACGCGGGCGTGCACGCGCAGGGCAAGAAGCTGCTCGAGGAGGCCGGGGAAGTCTGGCTCGCCGCCGAGCACGAGCCCGACGACGCCCTCGCCGAGGAGATCTCGCAGTTGCTCTACCGCACCCAGGTGATCATGATCGGGCGCGGCCTGCACCTCGAGGACGTCTACAAGTACCTCTGATCCGCACGACCGACCGCGCTCGACCCGCACCGGCTCCACCGGCGCGGGCCGACAGCACCGCCCAGGAGAGAAGCAGATGCTCCGCGTCGCCCTCCCCAACAAGGGGACCCTCGCCGAACCCGCCGCGACGATGATGCGCGAGGCGGGCTACCGGCAACGCTCGGACTCGCGCGACCTGAGCATCGCCGACGACGACAACGACATCGAGTTCTTCTACCTGCGGCCGAAGGACATCGCGACCTACGTCGGCTCGGGGGACCTGCAGCTCGGGGTGACGGGCGCGGACCTCAAGGAGGAGTCGGGCAGCCAGGTGCAGAGCCTGCTGGAGCTGGGCTTCGGGGCGTCGAAGTTCCGGTACGCGGCCAAGGACGACGGCGAGATCAAGTCCGTCGAGGACCTCGAGGGCAAGCGCATCGCCACCTCCTACCCGCGCCTGGTCCGCGCGCACCTGGCCCGCGCCCGGGTCCGGGCCGAGATCGTCAAGCTCGACGGCGCGGTGGAGATCTCGGTGCACCTGGGCCTGGCCGACGCCATCGCGGACGTGGTGTCGTCCGGGCGGACGCTGCGCCAGCACGGGCTGGTGGTGATCGACGACCCGATCGCCGAGAGCCAGGCCACGCTGATCCAGCGCGAGCCGCGCCCGGACCGCCCGGTGACCGAGGAGGTCACCGCCATGAAGCGGGTGTTCACCGAGCGGCTGCGCGGGGTGGTCCTGGCGCGGCAGTACCTGATGCTGGAGTACGACTGCCCCAAGTCGGCCAAGGACCGCGCGGTGCGCATCACCCCGGGCCTGCAGGCGCCGACGCTCTCGCCGCTGGCCGACGAGCGTTGGGTGGCCGTGCGGTCCATGGTGCGGCGCTCGGCGGCGAACCGGGTGATGGACGAGCTCGCCGCGTTGGGCGCCAAGGCGATCCTGACCACCGACATCCGCTCCTGCCGGGCCATGGGGGGCCGGGGGACGAACCAGCTCTAGGAGGGTGCTGAAGAATCGGCCTCCGCCGCGGAACCGGTCACGTCCACCCAGCTCACGGGCTTGGCCCCGCGGTGGGCGGATGATTCTTCAGGACTCTCCTAGCCGGGCTCGGGCCAGCCGGGGTAGGGCGGCGGGACGCCGTCCCACGCCGGGCACCGCACCCGGTGGGTGCACGACGCGCACAGCGGCCCGGGGTTCGGCCGGAACTCGCCCGTGGCCCCGGCGGCCCGGATGGCCGCCCACAGCGCGTCGAGGGTGCGACCGAAGCGTCGGAGCTGCTCCTCGTCGGGCGTGAAGCGCAGCGCCAGGGGCCCGTTGAGGTAGAGCAGGTGCAGCTCGCGCGGCGCCCGGCCGCGCAGGAGCAGCAGCACCAGCGCGTAGAACTTCATCTGGAACAGCGCGCGGCCCTCGTGGGCGGGGCCGGGCGCGGCGCCGGTCTTGTAGTCGACGAGGCGGTAGCCGCCCCCGGCGAGGGCGTCGACCCGGTCCACGTAGCCGCGCAGCGGCACCCCCGACTCCCGCTCCACCTCGACGAGCTGCTCCCGCGCCTCCGGCTCCAGCAGCCGCGGGTCCTCCAGGGCGAAGTAGGCGTCCAGCAGCCGGTCCACCTCGGCGTGCCCGTCGGGGGCCGTGGTGAGCACGGCGGGCAGCACGGCGGCCAGCTCCGGGTCGGCCGCGCACAGCTCCGCCCCCACCGGCGCGACCAGCGCCCGCGCCGCCGCCGGCACCCGCTCGGCGGCGGGCAGCGCGTACAGCCGGTCCAGCACCGCGTGCACCAGCGTGCCCCGGACCTGCGCCGGCGTCGGCGCCTCGGGCAGCCGGTCGATCGCGCGGAGGCGGTAGAGCAGCGGGCACTGCTTGAAGTCCGCCGCGCGGGACGGCGAGAGCGCGGGCCGCCGCGGCGCCCCGTCGCCGACCGCCCCGTCGCCCGCCGGCCCGGGCGCGGCCGGGTGCGGTGGTGCCGCCTGCCGGGTCTCCGTCACGCCGCCCACCGTAGGCCGACCCCCCGACGGTTCCGGGCGCGGTCGGGCGCCGACGATCACGGGCCGGACAGGCCCGGGGTCCGGGGCGCGCCGTCGCCGGGGCGCCGGCGCCGCAGCGGGTGGGCGCCGGGGGCGGGGGCGGCCCGGCTAGCGTGGTGCGGGTGTCCGAACTGCTCGACCCGCCGGTCGCCGTCCCGCCCGTCGCCGACCCGCCGGACGCCCACTCGGACGCCGGTCCGCCGGTCGCCGTCCCGCCCGTCGTCGACCCGCCGGACGCCGACCCGCCGGTACCGGGTCCCGCCCGTGGGGGGCCGTTCCGGGTGGGCGACCGCGTGCAGCTCACCGACCCGAAGGGCCGGCACTACTCGCTCACGCTGCAGGCCGGCGGGCAGTACCACACCCACCGCGGCGGTCTGGCGCACGACGACCTGATCGGGCGGCCGGAGGGCAGCGTCGTCGTCTCCCCGGTCGGCACGCCCTACCTGGCGCTGCGCCCGCTGCTGGCCGACTACGTGCTCGCGATGCCCCGCGGCGCCCAGGTGATCTACCCGAAGGACGCCGCGCAGATCCTGATGTGGGGCGACGTGTTCCCCGGCGCGCGGGTGCTCGAGGCGGGGGCCGGGTCGGGCGCGCTGACGTGCTCGCTGCTGCAGGCCGTCGGCCCCGCGGGCGCCGTCGTGTCCTACGAGGTCCGCGACGACCACCTCGACCACGCCCGCCGCAACGTGGCGACGTTCTTCGGCGCCGTCCCCGCGCACTGGTCGCTGCGCGCGGGGGACCTCAACTCCCACGACGGCGCGGCCGAGCCCGTCGACCGGGCGGTGCTCGACATGCTCGCCCCCTGGGAGTGCCTCGACACGGTCCGGGCCGCGCTCGTGCCGGGCGGGGTGCTCGTGGGCTACGTGGCGACGACGACGCAGCTCTCGCGGCTGACCGAGGCGCTGCGCGAGCAGCAGTGCTGGACCGAGCCGCAGGCGTGGGAGTCGCTGGTGCGGCCCTGGCACGTGGTCGGGCTGGCCGTGCGCCCCGAGCACCGGATGATCGGGCACACGGCGTTCCTGGTCACCGCCCGCCGCCTCGCCGACGGGGTCGTCCCGCCGCGCCCGCAACGCCGCCCGACCGGGCGTTGACGCCACGCCGGTCACCGACGGTCGGACCGCCGTCACGGCGGGCCGACGACGACGCCGCGTCAAGGTGCCGTCCGGCTGAGTGATGGATCACCGGTTCGCCGCAGGGTGGGAAGTCTCGTTCGCAGGTACCGTAGGCGAACGGAACACGGAGGGAGGATGCCGTGAGCCACTACGACGGTCCCGGCAGACACGGCTCGGGTGATCCCGGGCACGGCGACCTCGGCCCCGCCGAGGCGGCCGCCCAGATCCGCTTCCTCGAAGAAGAGGTCGCGCTCCTACGGCGCAAGATCACCGAGTCCCCGCGGCACGTCCGCATCCTGGAGCAGCGGCTCGCCGAGTCGGCCGGCCGGCTGGCGCAGCTCGGCGCGCGCAACGAGAAGCTGACCGAGACGCTCAAGGAGGCGCGCTCCCAGCTCATCGCGCTCCGCGAGGAGGTCGACCGGCTCGCGCAGCCGCCCAGCGGCTACGGCGTGTTCCTCACCGCGTTCCCCGACGAGACCGTCGACGTGTTCACCTCCGGCCGGCGCATGCGCGTCGCCGTGTCCCCGGCGGTGGAGACCGTCGAGCTGCGCAGCGGGCAGACGGTGCGGCTCAACGAGGCCCTCACCGTCGTCGAGGCCGGCGACTACGAGCGCACCGGCGAGGTCTGCGGGCTGCGCGAGGTGCTGTCGCCGCCGACGGCCGAGCTGGCCGGGCGGGCGCTGGTCGTCGGGCACGCCGACGAGGAGCGCGTGGTGTGGCTCGCCGCCCCGCTGACGCTGCCCGCGGACGACCCGGCGTTCGTGCCGCTCAAGCCGGGCGACTCGCTGCTGGTCGACACCAAGGCCGGCTACGCCTACGAGCGCGTCCCGAAGGCCGAGGTCGAGGACCTCGTGCTGGAGGAGGTGCCGGACGTCGCGTACGAGGACATCGGCGGGCTGTTCCGGCAGATCGAGCAGATCCGCGACGCCGTGGAGCTGCCGTTCCTGCACGCCGAGCTGTTCCGCGAGTACGAGCTGCGCCCGCCGAAGGGCGTGCTGCTCTACGGCCCGCCCGGCTGCGGCAAGACGCTCATCGCGAAGGCGGTGGCGAACTCGCTGGCCAAGAAGGTGGCCGCGGCCCGCGGGGACGACCCGAACGAGGCGCGCTCGTTCTTCCTCAACATCAAGGGCCCGGAGCTGCTCAACAAGTTCGTCGGCGAGACCGAGCGGCACATCCGGCTGATCTTCCAGCGGGCGCGGGAGAAGGCGTCGGCCGGCACCCCGGTGATCGTCTTCTTCGACGAGATGGACTCGATCTTCCGCACCCGCGGGTCGGGCGTGTCCAGCGACGTCGAGACGACGATCGTGCCCCAGCTGCTGAGCGAGATCGACGGCGTCGAGGGCCTGGAGAACGTCATCGTCATCGGGGCCAGCAACCGCGAGGACATGATCGACCCCGCGATCCTGCGGCCGGGCCGGCTCGACGTCAAGATCAAGATCGAGCGGCCGGACGCCGAGGCGGCGCAGGACATCTTCTCGAAGTACCTCACCCAGACCCTGCCGATCCACGACGACGACCTGGCGGAGTTCGGCGGCGACCGGCGGGCGTGCGTGAGCGCGATGATCCAGCGCGTGGTCGAGCGGATGTACGACGAGACCGAGGAGAACCGGTTCCTGGAGGTCACCTACGCCAACGGTGACAAGGAGACGCTGTACTTCAAGGACTTCAACTCCGGCGCCATGATCCAGAACATCGTGGACCGGTCGAAGAAGGCCGCGATCAAGTCGGTGCTCGAGACCGGCCAGCCGGGCCTGCGGGTGCAGCACCTGCTCGACGCGATCGTCGACGAGTTCGCCGAGAACGAGGACCTGCCCAACACCACGAACCCGGACGACTGGGCGCGGATCTCGGGCAAGAAGGGCGAGCGGATCGTCTACATCCGCACGCTGGTCACGGGCAAGAACGCCGAGTCGGGGCGGGCGATCGACACCGCGAGCAACACCGGCCAGTACCTGTAGTCACGGCTCCGGCGGCCCGGTTCCTCGGGGAGGAACCGGGCCGCCGGCGCGATCGCGGTGCGCCGCACGGCGCTGCGGGCACGCCCGCGCGGATCACGGACCCGGCCGTGCGCGGCCCGATCCGGTCAGGACGCGCGGGCGGGCACCGGCTCCGCCAGCAGCTGTGCGACGGTGACGACCTGCGCGAAGCGGCCGTGCAGGGCGGCCGCGGTGCGCTCCTGGACCTCGGCGGTGCCGAGCCGGCCGCGGCCGTCGTGCCGGTCCAGCGGATGGGTCGCGGTGGCGTCGAGGACGAACCGGACGCGGTAGCCGAGGTCGCTCGCGAGCCGGGCGGTGGTCTCGCAGCACTGCTCGGTGCGGATCCCGGTCACCACGACCTCGTCGACGCCGTGCGTGGTGAGCCACTGCCCGAGGTTCGTGGTGGTGAACGCGTTGTGGCTGGTCTTGGTCAGGACGGGCTCGCCGTCGTGGGGCACGAGCCCGGGGAGCAGGGCGACGAACCCGCGGGCCGGGTCGAACTCCGACGCGGTGCCGGGCTCGGCGTGCAGGACCCACACCACGTGGTCGCCGGCGGCGCGGGCGTGGTCGACGACGCGGGCGACGCGGTCGGCGATGTCCGGAGCGGAGATCTCCGCCCAGCTCGGCCGTTGCCGGAAGGACTCCTGGACGTCGATGACGAGAAGCGCGGTGGTCACCGTCCCAGCCTGGCCGGTGGCGGCCGGGCGGCGACAGTGCCGTTCCGGCCCGATCCCGCACGGATCCGGTCGGCGACGACCGGGCCCCGCACCGGCCGACGACCGGAGCGGGGCCGGGTCGGCGGACCCCACTGGGAGCCGGCGGCCGTGTCCGATCCGTTCACGACGGAACGCGGTGCGGACCGTACGGTCGCCGCATGATCACTGATGCGCGGTTCGCGGTCGTGGAGATCGTCGTGGCCGACATGCCCGCGGCGCTGGCCTTCTACCGGGCGCTCGGGCTCGACGTGCCCGCCGCCGCCGACGGCGAGGCGCACGTCGACGTGGCGCTGCCCGGGGGCCTGCGGCTGGCCTTCGACACCGAGGCGACCATCGCGAGCTTCCACCCCGCCCGGGAGCTGGGCTCGACCAGCCGGGTCAGCCTGGCGTTCGCGCTGCCCGACGCGGCGGCCGTCGACCGTGCCTACAGCGAACTCGTGTCCGCGGGACATCGCGGTGAGCTCGCGCCGTTCGACGCCGTGTGGGGGATGCGCTACGCCGTCGTCCACGACCCGGACGGCACCGGCGTCGACCTGTTCGCACCGCTCGCCAGCTGACCGGGCGAGGCCCCGCCGAGCGCGCGGAGCTCGCGCGAGAGGTGGGGCTGGTCCGCGTAGCCGGTGCGGGCGGCGGTCTCGGCGAGGCCGGCGCCGGTGGCGAGCAGGGCGATCGCGCGACGGAAGCGCAGGATCCGGCGCAGGACGGCCGGCCCGTACCCGAAGGCGGTGAGGCACCGCCGGTGCAGGGTGCGGGTGGTCCAGCCGAGCGCGTCCGCGGTCGAGTCGACGGACGCGCCGCGCGCCAGGTCGGCCGCCGCCGCCCGCAGCGCCCGCTCCGGCGCCTCACCCGGCAGGCGCGCGGCGAGCGCGGGCAGCACGGCCAGGGCCGTGCCACCCCCGTCGAGCTCCCGCTCGGCCCACCGCG
Organism: Pseudonocardia sp.; assembly: GCA_036387155.1. Taxonomy (GTDB): domain Bacteria; phylum Actinomycetota; class Actinomycetes; order Mycobacteriales; family Pseudonocardiaceae; genus Pseudonocardia. Next base: position 18,512 of record DASVUG010000337.1, read on the forward strand.
CCGCGGCCGGGTCGAACGCGGACAGCGGGACCCGGGCGTCGCGCAGCGCGCAGGCGGGGACGCCCAGCAGGGCCGGGAGGACGCCGGGGTGGAAGCGCAGGCCGGCCGTGGCCGACCCGGCGCTGCGGCGGAACGGGTGCGGGACGGTGTCCGGCCCGGCGACGAGCACCGCGGCGCCGGACCAGACCAGGTCCATGCAGCCGTCGGGCAGCACGTCCACCGTCTCGGGCGCGCCGGGCGCCGCGGACGTCCACAGGCACTCGGCGAGACCCCGCCACCGCGGCGGGACGGGGTGCTCGCGGTAGCTCACGGCCCGACGGTAGCGCGCGACCCCGACGGTTCCCGGGCTCCCGCCGCACGTCCGGATGCGCCCGCCGCCCCTCGCCGGAGTCGCACCCCGGGGCCGGCGATCAGACCTGGCGCAGGACCGCCTCGATCTCGAGGGTGATCGCGACCTTGTCGCTCACGACGACCCCACCGCCGTCGAGCGGCAGGGAGATGTCCACGCCGAAGTCGGCGCGGCTGATCGTGGTCGTGGCGGTGAAGCCGGCGCGCGTGCCGCCGTAGGCGTCGGGGCCGAAGCCGTTGACCTCCAGGGCGAAGGAGACCGGCCGGGTGACGCCCTTGACGGTGAGCTCGCCCTCGAGGACGTGGTCATCACCGTCGGGACGGATGGCGGTGCTGCGGAAGGTCCAGGTCGGGTGGTTCTCGACGTGGAAGAAGTCGGGGGAGCGCAGGTGCCCGTCGCGCTGCTCGTTGCCGGTGTCGATCGAGGCGGACTCGACCGACGCGGTCACCGTCGAGTCCGTGAACTGCGGCTGCGTCACGATCTCACCGGTGAACGCGCCCAGCCGACCGCGTACCTTGCTGACCATCATGTGGCGCACGGTGAAGGACACGTCGGAGTGGACGGGGTCGATGTCCCACGTGCCGACCACGTAGCCGGGGATGCGGGTGTCGGTCGAGGCGGTCACGGGTACCTCCAGGTAGTTGAGCGTTGCTTGATTGAGAGTGACACTAGTCGTAACACATTGAGGTCTCAATGACTTCCCGGAGGAGGGACAGGCTGTGGCCGACGACACGCGATGGCTCGACGCGGACGAGCAGCGGACGTGGCGGGCCTTCCTCACCGCCCAGCGCCTGCTGTTCGACCGGCTCGAGCGCCAGCTGCAGCACGACGCGGGCCTGCCGCTGGCCTACTACGAGATCATGGTGCAGCTGTCGGAGGCGCCGGACCGGCGCCTGCGCATGAGCCAGCTCGCCGACTGGTCGCTGTCGTCGCGCAGCCGGCTCTCGCACGCGGTCGCCCGGCTGGAGGCCGCCGGCTGGGTGCGCCGGCAGGCCTGCGAGGAGGACCGGCGGGGCTCGTGGGCCGAGCTCACCGACGCCGGCCTGGCCAAGCTGGACGACGCCGCCCACGGGCACGTCGCCGCGGTGCGCGCGGACCTGTTCGACCCGCTGACCGAGGCGCAGCTGCACGCGTTGCGCGAGGCCGGCGAGGCGCTGGTGGCGCACCTGACCGGGGGAGCGGGCGCGGACGGGGTCCGCCCCGACGGTCCGGGCGCCCCGCCCACGGCGGAGGCGGACGGCGGCGACGGCACGTGCGGTCTCGCGGCACCCGGGCCCGCCGCCCGGGCCGCACGGCGCTGAGCGGACGCCGGCGGCCCGGTCCCGCGGCCCGCCCGGTGGGTCACCGCCCGGCGGACCCCCGCTCGGCGAACCACCGCTCGGCGAACCACCGCTCGACCAGCGCCCGCCCGTCGGGCACGAACGGCCACGCCGGGTCGCGCAACCGGGCGCGCAGCTCGTCGAGCGGCATCCACCCGCCCTCGGCGACCTCCTCGGGCTGGTGGCGCACCGGCCCGTCGTGGCGGGCCTCGAACGCGAACAGGTGGCTGCGCAGCCCGCCCTCGCCCTCGTCGTAGGCGAGGACGAACAGCGGGGTCAGCGGCACGCCGGTCACGCCCAGCTCCTCGGCGAGCTCGCGGGCCGCGGTGTCCGCCGGGTCCTCGCCGGGGCCGACCACCCCGCCGGCCCAGCAGTCGTGCAGCCCGGGCATCACCAGCTTGGTGTCCGTGCGCCGGTGGACGTAGACCCGCCGGCCGTCGCCGCTGCGCAGCAGCACGCCGCCGACGCCGTGCCACAGCGACCGCGCGTACACCTCGCCCCGGGGTGCGGCCCCGACCACCCGTCCGGCCGCGTCGTAGACCGCGACCGGCTCGGCCGCGGGGTCCTCCGGTCCGCCCTGCACGGCCCCATGGTGGCCCGTCGTCGCCACCCCGAGCACACGCCCCGGCGACTAGGCTCACCGCATGACCCGCCCGACGCCCCGCCCGACGTCCCCGACGGCCCGCCCGTGACGGCCCGTCGCATCATGGGCACGGAGGTCGAGTACGGCATCTCCGTGCCGGGCGACCCCACCGCGAACCCGGTGATCACCTCCACGCAGGTCGTGCTGGCCTACGCGGCCGCCGCCGACATCCCGCGGTCGCGGCGGGCGCGCTGGGACTACGAGGTCGAGTCGCCCCTGCGCGACGCCCGCGGGTTCGACCTGTCCGCGCCCACGCTCTCCTCGCCGGGCGACTCCGAGCTGGACGACCTCGGTGCGGCCAACGTCATCCTCACCAACGGTGCGCGCCTCTACGTCGACCACGCCCACCCGGAGTTCTCCACCCCCGAGGTGCTCACCCCGCGCGACGGCGTGGTCTGGGACAAGGCCGGCGAGCGGATCATGGAGGAGGCGGCGATGCGGGCCGCCACCGTGCCGGGCGCGCCGCGCATGCAGCTGTACAAGAACAACGTCGACGGCAAGGGCGCGAGCTACGGCTCGCACGAGAACTACCTCATGGCCCGGCAGACGACGTTCCCGTCGATCGTCTCGGGTCTCACCCCGTTCTTCGTCTCCCGCCAGGTCGTCGTCGGCGCCGGGCGGGTCGGCCGCGGCAGCTCCGGCGACGAGGCCGGCTACCAGCTCTCCCAGCGGGCCGACTACATCGAGGTCGAGGTCGGGCTGGAGACCACGCTCAAGCGCGGCATCATCAACACCCGCGACGAGCCGCACGCCGACGCCGACCGGTACCGCCGGCTGCACGTCATCATCGGCGACGCCAACCTCAGCGAGTACTCCACGCTGCTCAAGCTGGGCACCACCGCCCTGGTCCTCGACATGATCGAGAAGGGGGTCCGGTTCGACGAGCTGCGGCTGAGCGAGCCGGTCCGCGCGGTGCACCGCATCAGCCACGACCCGACGCTGCGGGTGACGGTCGAGCTGGTCGACGGCCGCAAGGTGACCGGCTTGGACCTGCAGCGCGCCTACTTCGAGAAGGCCGCCAAGCACGTCGAGAACACCCTGGGCGACGACGTCGACGCCGACACCGCCGAGGTGCTCGACCTGTGGGGC